>JAGTVB010000390.1 GCA_018224385.1 Gammaproteobacteria bacterium | reverse complement strand
TCGTTGGCTTGTGTCGTAAGCCGCGCGCTCAGTAAGGACTTGCATAGTCGGTATCAAACCGGCAACGACATGGCTGCGGATCTTGCCGTGGCGCTCAAGGCGCTGAAACAGTTGCCGGGCACCACCGCTGCGGCGATGGTCCTTGAGGATAAGGTGAGGACCGTCAAGGGTCTCCATTTCTTCCGAGAGTTTTCGGATGCCGAAATCTCCGAGGTGATCGAGGTGGCGACTTGGGAGAGCTACTCTCCTGGAGATTTGATAATTAGCGAGGGAGATGAGTCAGAGACGTTCTTCGTGATCGCCTTGGGGCAGGGAGCCGTCACCAAAGGGGGGACGCGTATCGGAACGATTGAGAAAGGGGATTGTTTTGGTGAGATGGGGTATCTGTCTGGGCAGCTTCGGTCGGCTTCCGTTACAGCGGTAAACGCAGTTCTGGCGCTCAAGTTTGATGCTCCCATTGCCGAATGGGCTTCGCTTCCCTGCCAGGTACGTTTCAACAAGGCTTTTCAGAAAACTTTGATCACAAGACTTGCGTCGGTAAGTGAGGATCTGTCAACACGGACAGCCTGATTGTTCCTAATTGGTGCCAGCGAAAGGGTCCTGCGGCAAAAGGCGAGCGCCCATTCTCTGCCGAGTGGGATAGTCCTGGGCTTTCAGCGTGTCAACAAAAATGGAGACAAGTTCTGGGTCGAGTTGTGAACCGCTGACACGCTTTAGCTCTTTAACCGCCGCCTGCACGCCAACTCCAGTTCGGTAAACTCTATCCGAGACTAGCGCATCATAAGTATCGGCGACCGCCAAAATTCTGGCGCCTAAAGGGATCCCGTCTCCCGCCAATGCGTGCGGATAACCCTGACCGTCCCAACACTCGTGATGGTGCAGAATAATTGGAATGAGCGGGGCAAAAAAGTCGAACGGTTCAAGAATACGCGATCCTCTTTCCGGGTGGGATCGTATTAGCCTGCGTTCAGCCGTCCCAAGAGTTCCTCTCTTTTTCAGTACTCGATCGGGTATTCCTATCTTCCCGATATCGTGCAGCGTTGCCGCGCGCGTTAGGGTCTCTGTGTATTCCTTCGGGAGGCGCATGTACTCCGCCACCATGTTGCAGAGCTTGGCCACCGTTTCTGAATGCCCTGAAGTATACTCGTCCTTTGCTTCGAGCGCGCGGACGAGACCGTTTATCGATTGTTCGATGGCCACTTTTAGCCCTGCGTGCAGCCGCGCATTCTCGATCCCCAATGCGGCTTGATGGGCGAAGACCGCAAACACTTCAAGGTCGCGCTGATCGAATTCCGCTAGCATTCGGCCTCGTTGATCAATCTGAACCAGGCCAATGATGCGCTGCCCATTCCAAAGAGGGGCGCACAAGACTGATTTAATGGAGGCGGCGTGGAGACTTTCCGACAGATCAAAGTCACCATCGGCACTTGAAAACACAATTGCTTGACCGCGTTCAAGGATGCGGTTACGAACCGCCCGGGATAATGATTGCTCCTCGGCTTTCCCCTCCCTAGTCCGAGAGATCACAGATACGAAGTCGTCCCCGTCGCGTCGTCCCACAAATACACGGCGATATGACTCGCTTTGTGAAACCGGTAGTCACGGTGCTTGCTATGGTCGCCAACGAGAGAGATACAAACGGCAAGCATTCTCTCGTCAGGCCTTGGCCATTCTCACACTTTTTGGGCACATTTCTGGAGTTTCCACGGAGCTGCTCCGAGAATTACTGCGCTGGCGCTAGCGGCCGTTGCGCTGTCGGTGCTCGCGACATTTTTTGAGCCGCTGCTAAGACTTCTGTGCCATTTGCGACTCGGCGCGAACGGAGCGTTGCAGCAAATAGCTTCCGTAATTGCGCTCAACAGTGTCCTTTTCGACTTGCCAAGTCTTTCCTTTAACAACGCGCGCAACGCCGCGAGCGCCAGCGCAGTAATGCCAAAAAGCCGACCATAGACTGGCAAACTTCCTGGAAGGTAAACAATATCTTAGGCGGCAGATAAGGTATAAGGTTTGCTGGGTGTTAGGGGGCACAGAAGCGCTCGCCGGACGCTGAGGGGAGATGCACGTTGGCTTGCAGCCTGGTTAGCATGTCCAAGGATGGTCCGATCACAGCTCAAGGGTGCTTCGACATGAATTGATGCACTTTGGAGTGGAAAGCATGCGTGGCAGCGCCAAGTATACGACCCTGGGGTACGTTCAAGTGGACTCAGGGCAATTGTCGATCGTCGATCCGTCGCATCGCGATATCGGCTCGCATGGAGTGGTGGTGGACACCTCACACGATCGTGCGTGTTATCCGGTGGTCTTGGTCGAGCTTCAAGATGGTGTCCAGTACCTCGTTATCGATATGGATCCGTCACTTGACGCCGAAGAGGGCGGTTGACTGCTACCTCGGCCGAAACGAGGAGCCAAACCAGAAAAATATTCAGCTGCCCAGCCGGTTGAGGCGGCCTGGAAGGGGGCGCGCACCCTCGTTACTTGGGTGGTGACCGGTCCTTCCAGGGAGCCCTAGCGAATTATGCGTTTCCGCGAACGCGCATGGCCCTCCGTTTGGCGAACTCCAGCATGCGGTTCAATGGGATGACCGCCCGTCGACGGACCGTTTCATCGATATGAATTTCATTTTCTCCGGTCTCGAGAACGGAGATCAGCTCCCGAACGCCATTCATTGCCATCCACGGGCACCGGGCGCAGCTCTCACAGGTGGCGCCCTCGCCAGCCGTTGGGGCTTCCATGAGTAACTTTGCTGGTGCAGCCTCTCTCATCTTGTGAAAAATTCCCCTCTCCGTGGCGACGATGAAGGCTGGTGCATCGAGTGATTTGACTGCGTTAATTAGAGCGGCGGTCGATCCGACGACGTCCGCTTGATCGATGACCTCCGGCGGCGATTCCGGGTGTACCAGCGTCACTGCCTCGGGCCACTGCTTTTTGAGTTGCTTCAAACCTTCCGCCTTAAAGCGTTCGTGGACAACACACGAGCCGTGCCATATCAGCATATCGGCACCCGTCATGCGTTGAATGTAAGCACCGAGAAAGCGATCAGGTGCCCAGATGATTTTTTCCCCACCCCTCGAAGCCAGGTGCTGCACGATCTCCAAAGCAATTCCGGAAGTCACTACCCAGTCGGCTCGCGCCTTTACCGCCGCGCTGGTATTGGCATAAACGACCACCGTTCTATCCGGATGGTCATCGCAGAAGCTGGCAAAGGCATCGGGCTTGCAGCTCAGGTCCAACGAACATGTGGCGTCCAGGTTAGGCATGAGTACCCGTTTGTTAGGGCTAAGAATCTTGGCGGTCTCACCCATGAAGCGAACACCGCTGACTACGATTGTCGAAGCGCGGTGATCGCGGCCGAAACGGGCCATCTCCAGTGAATCGGCAACGTTGCCGCCTGTTTGATCCGCCAAGATCTGCAGGTCGGCATCGGTGTAGTAGTGCGCTACCAACACCGCATCTTGTTCGGCCAGCAGCACGCTCGCGCGCGCCATCAACGCGTTACGTTCGGCGATGGATTGTGTGCAATCCCTGACAGCGGCATTGGGAACCTCGATCGGCACCCGAAGCGGTGCATTCATTGTTTTGACTCCTCCTAGCGGGCTACTTAATGACCTCAACCTGCCCCGGCCGTTTCATGCGGTATAGGCGGGCAGGGCGGTGGTTGCCGAGTCGGCGTTCCTCACCGGTTTCTTCTATTTGATCCAGGGCAAGCACATGCTTACGAAAATTGCGCTTATCGAACGCGCGGCCAAGGATGATCTCGTAGACGTTTTGCAAGTCTGGCAGCGTGAATCGCTCTGGCAAAAATTGCATGGCAATGGTCGAATAGGCGAGCTTGGCCGCCAGTCGCTGGCGGGCAACGTCGACAATGGCGTCATGGTCAAAGGCGAGATTAGGGCGCGTCGTGAAGGTGAACCAACGCAGCCTGTTATGCTCCAGATTGATCTGTGCGGAGAGTCGAGCCGCGGGAGTGAGCGCATAGTAGGCTATCGAGACGACGCGCATCCGCGGATCACGGGAGGGATTGCCAAAAGTGTAAAGCTGTTCCAAATAGACGCCGGTGAGGCTCGTTTGTTCCCTGAGATGCCGCAAAGCGCTGGTGTCAAGATCTTCTCGTAGATCCACGATTCCCCCCGGCAGCGCCCATTTTCCTTGGTGCGGCGGGCGCTGGCGCTTGGCTAGCAACAGCTGGAGAGCGCCCTCGCAAATGGTGAAGATGACAACATCCACGCTGATTGCTGGCTCAGGATAACGTTCGGACGCAGGCATTGGTCAGTGTTAAGTTAGTGTACAGGAAACACTAGCTTAGTGTAATAATTACACTAAAGCAAGGTAAGAGAGGTAAGAGAGGTAAGAGAGGTAAGAGACGTTGAGCGATATGACGTTGCCGCTCATTGCGGATAAATGACCAAGACGTTACTTGCGCCTCGTGAAGGGCGAATGAGCGGGCTTGTGGACTCTTAGTGAAGGGCTGGTCGCCATTGAAGTTGGCGTATGATGTGCGCTTCATTCGCTGCCAGGTCCGTGAGCCTCGGATAGACACTGCTGGGCGGAAAATAGTTAAGCACGAGATCGACGAACAGGTGACCGTGCTTCGCTTCAGATGCGGCAAGATCACGGTAGAATCTCTTGAGCAAAGGATCCTCTAGCCGTTCTGAGATGAGGCGAAAACGCTCGGCACCGCGGCACTCGATAAGTGATGAAATGAGCATCCGGTCGAGGAAACGATGCTCGCGGTCATGACGGAGGACGGCGACTAACTGCTGGACGTAGGGATCTTGCCTATCGGCGAGAATTTTCAGGCCCCGCGCCTCCATCAGCTCGTAAACGCTGCGAAAGTGTGCAAGCTCTTCCTGCGCGATGCGAATCAGCGGCGGGATTATCCGGGTTCTATCGGGGTATTTCACCACCATGCTCAGGGCAAGCGCCGAAGCCTTGCGCTCACAGTTCGCGTGATCGCAAAGAAATTCATCGAAATTTTCCATGATCACGTCGACCCACGCAGGGTCGGTGTCCACCATTAGATCAATGGATCTTCTTGGCATCGGAATGCTGTTCCTGGGGCTACCGGGTATTGATTTGGTGCCGTCCGAAAAGACCTCATGTTATGGACCGTCGCGAGCAACTCGATCAAATTAAGCAATACCTACGCAAACATCAACGCTATGCTGGGCGGATCGACGTTCCACCGAGTAGTGCCCTCGGTCTCATTGTGGTTATTCCCTGCTATGACGAGCCTGGCCTCATCGCGACCCTCGAGTCGCTTTGGGCCTGTCACGATGCACCAGTCGATAGCGAGGTGATCGTCGTCATCAATGCTTCGAGAGATGATCCGCCGCTAGTCCATGCTCGCAATGACCAGACGTTTGTGCAGGCAAGAGCCTGGATTGTAGCGCGTGAAACCGAGGCGCGCCGCCGCGGCATCGCTTTTCATCTGATCCGCGACAACGATCTTCCGAGTCGCCACGCCGGGGTGGGATTGGCGCGCAAGATCGGAATGGATGCTGCCGCGGGCCGTTTCTGCCTTATCGGCAAACCGGACGGCGTCGTCGTCAGCCTCGATGCGGACTGTGCCTGCGATCCGAATTACCTGCAGCAAATCACTGCCCACTTTGCCTCCCACCGGCATGCCTCTGGATGCGCGATTTATTTTGAGCACCCCCTTGACCGCGTTGCGGATGTCAGAAGCCGCCGCGCCATCGTGAACTATGAGCTGTTTCTGCGCTACTACAAGCACGGCCTGAAACAAGCCGGATCACCGTACGCCCACTATACCCTGGGTTCGTGCATGGCCGTACGAAGCAGTGCCTACGTTCAACAGGGGGGGATGAACCGGCGCCGGGCCGGTGAGGATTTTCACTTCTTGCAACCGCTCATGCGAAGTGGGCGCTTCACCGAACTTGGGAGCACCCGGGTGTTGCCCTCGGCGCGGGTGTCGCAGCGGGTACCTTTCGGCACCGGACGGGCGATAGAGGAGCAGCTTGTCAGGTGCGGTTGCGCCTACCTGACCTATTCACCGCACGTGTTTCGGGATCTGGCCATGCTGTTTGGCACACTGATTGACCTTTTCCATACGGCGCACCGGGCCGAGGATTGGTTGAACACCTTACCGGTTCCCGTGGCAGACTTTCTGCATGCGCAAGGCCTTATCGAGCAGTTTTCTCATATGCGCGGCAACGCCGCTTCACCACGGGCGTTCGCAAAAAGATTCCATCACTGGTTCAATGGCGTGCGTAGCGTGCGGTACGCGCGTTGGGCAACGACCCGACGGTACGGTTGGGTGCCCATCGAGCAAGCCGCCGCCGCTTTGCTGCGATCCGAAGGTGAGCCGCGCGCGGAAATCAGCGCATGGCTGGATGCCGAGGCGTTGCTCAATTATTATCGCCAGTTGGATCGAGTAACCTATTAAACGCCTTACCATCCCCGTTGGTGCTGTCCTAACATGAGTGATACCCCTATCCGACGCCGAGCAAGCGCCGCCGTGCGCGTTGGTGGCGTAACCATCGGTGGCGACGCCCCCATCGCGGTGCAGTCGATGACTAATACTGACACCGCCGATGTAACCGCAACCGTTGCGCAGGTCTTTGCACTTGCGAGAGCCGGCTCCGAGCTGGTTCGGGTTACCGTCAATACCCCGGAAGCCGCCCGCGCGGTTTCAGAGATCCGTGACAAACTGCGGGTCGGGGGCTGCAACGTTCCCCTCGTCGGGGATTTCCACTATAACGGTCACCGGCTACTTACTGCCTATCCCGAGTGCGCTGAAGCGCTCAGCAAGTACCGAATCAATCCAGGCAACGTGGGTTTTGGTCAAAAGCGCGACAGTCAATTCGCAACCCTGATCGAGGTGGCCCTGGAGTATAAGCGTCCCGTGCGCATCGGGGTTAACTGGGGTAGCTTGGACAGTGTGCTGCTCACGCGGCTCATGGATGACAATGCTAAGTCGCCACAACCGCGCACTGCGCTCGAGGTCACGCGCCATGCGCTGGTGGTCTCTGCACTGCAGAGCGCCCGTCGCGCTGAGGAACTCGGACTACCCCATGATCGAATTGTACTCTCATGCAAGGTTAGCGGTGTGCAAGATTTGATTGCCGTGTACCGGGATCTGGCGGCACGGTGCGACTATCCACTGCACCTTGGATTGACAGAGGCCGGCATGGGCTCCAAGGGAATCGTTGCGTCGACTGCCGCGATGAGCGTGCTACTGCAGGAGGGAATTGGCGATACCGTGCGCGTGTCTTTGACCCCCGAACCGGGGGGAGACCGAACCCAAGAGGTGATGGTTGCCCAGCAGATCCTCCAGACGATGGGGCTGCGAGCCTTTACGCCATTGGTCACCGCGTGCCCCGGCTGTGGACGGACCACCAGTACCGTCTTTCAGGAACTCGCCGGTCATATTCAAGCGTACTTGCAGGCCAAGATACCCGTCTGGCGCGAGGCCCATGTCGGCGTGGAAAGCATGTCGGTGGCGGTGATGGGCTGCGTTGTGAACGGACCAGGAGAGAGCAAGCATGCCAATGTGGGTATCAGCCTGCCTGGTACAGGGGAGCAGCCTGTGGCACCGGTCTTTGTGGACGGCAAGAAGGTGGCGACGCTAAGGGGTGAGGGCATCGCCGAAGCATTTGAGCAGATCGTCGAGGAGTATGTGGTGACCACCTATGCAAGGCGGTGTTAAAAAGCTGCCGGAAAGACGACCTGCTCGCCAGGAGCGTACATCCGGATTGCCCCGGGCGAGCGGCCACCCCCGGCGCAACATTGGAGCCCGGGATGAGGCGGTGGTAGTGCGGGGGGTATCGCCAGCGCTCGGGTTAAGGACAACGGTCCACTTATTCATAAATACGGAGAGAACAGCCACGCGAGCGCGTCTCGCATTCTCGCGGGCAGGTGTCGCTTGTGCAACTCCTCAGGCAGCACTTTTCGGCAACGCATCTGGATGCGCTGGTAATATGCTGTTACCTGCTGGGCGAATGACGGATCGTAGCTCTCGATGGCCAGCTCAAAATTGAGCCGCAGACTTCGTGGATCGAGATTGGCCGATCCTATCTGTGCATACTGATTATCAATAAGGAAAAGCTTGGTGTGGGCGAACGGAGGTGGCTGATAAAAAGCCCGAACCCCCTGCTCCAGAAGCTCTGGTAGGGCATTTCGCGTCGCCCAGTGCACCAGCGGCAGGTTATTTCGCTCCGGCAGAATGACGTTGACTTCGACACCCCGCAACGATGCCGCCTGTAAAGCCCGCATCAGCTCCCGCGGGGGCAAGAAATAGGGCGTCATGATATCGATCCGCTGGCGGGCGGCTGACACGGCCTCAGTCAAGACCAGCACCAACCGATCAAGCTCTTGGTCGGGGCCGTCGGTGATGGTCCGGCACAGAGCTGTTCCTCCAGCATCGGTTGGTGCTGGCGCCGCCGCAAGCGGGCGCTCATCCCCCGTCACGAACTGCCAGTCTTCCAGAAACACCTCGACCATCTGGGCCACGACGGGTCCAGTAACTTGGAAATGCACATCGGCCACCCGTCGGCTATTCTCGGTACGGGAAACCAGATGTCGATCGCCGATATTCATGCCGCCGGTGAACCCGAGACGCTCATCCGCGACGCAGATTTTGCAGTGGTTGCGAAGGTTGATGCGTAACTCAGGGGGCAATAGCCTGGGCGGCAGAAAGCGGGCTACCGGGACGCCGCGTTTTCTTAGCAGGCGGCTAATGCGGGGGAATGAATAGAGTTCCCCGATGCCGTCGACCATGACCCGGACATCTACGCCGCGCTCTGCCGCGCGCGCGAGTGCGTTCACGAACTGGCGGCCGGTGTCGTTGCTCTCGAATATATAGGTCGCTAACAGCAAGGAGTGGTTTGCCGAATCAATGGCCTTTAGCATGGCGGGGTAGGCTTGCTCACCGTTGCACAGGAGCTCGATGCGATTTCCACCCACCAGCGGTCTCTCGCTTACGGCGTCGGCAAGCTGGGCCAAAGTAACCAGGGCGTTGGGAACCAAAGGCGGCGGGCATGAAGGATACGCTGACCATCGACCACGCTCAGGAGGCACGGGAGACGGGAAGAACCGCTGTAACTTCCGGGCCCTGCTTTGGATGCGGTTGATGCCAAACAGAAAATACAGAACCGGCCCGACAAAGGGAAAAAGCAAGCATACGGCCACCCACCCCAATGTTGCTCTGGGGTCCTCGCGTTTGTTGAGCAGCG
>JAGTVB010000389.1 GCA_018224385.1 Gammaproteobacteria bacterium | reverse complement strand
GGACTGCGTCGCCTGATGCGGTGCTTGCAAAATGATCTGCCTCTGCCCGCTTTCCATGCAGTCATGAACAACTGATAGGTGAGATGCCGCGGTGCTGAAAAAAGCGCGCGAGACACCGCTGCGGCGAGGATTGGAATCGGCTGGATCGGCCCCGCCGCGCCACGCCCTGGCGGGTGTGAAAACTGCTTCGCCAAGAGCTCGCCATCGCCATCAGCGGTGTCTTGACCTGGAACATGAGCCGCTGGCAGGCCTGTGTCGAGGTCATGCAGGGGCGCCCTCGCCGACGCCAGTTACAAACGTTACCGCATCGGGTCACCCGTTTGATCACCTATTGTCAAGCCAATGGACTCAGCAACATATGACAACCGAGGCTGAAGTTGGCGCTTATTGGGTTGGCACGGCGTTCGGTAAAGGGGATTGCTTCGGCGGCGTTTTGGGGCTGGGGTGTGTCAGCCGTCAAACGGTTGAGACAGCGGTCCGAGCCCGGGTGTAGGAGGGTTAGGACCGCGGTTTTACGGTGATCGGTTCGGCGCGATCGACGGGCTTTACTGGCAAAATGGGCCCTTCAGGCAAAGGGCATCCCTGCCGTGCGGACCACGCGGCACGGACGGAGGGTCGCGCTAGCCGGTCGCGGCGAACCGATTCGGATCGGGCGGTCCGGCGCCGATGGCCGCTCGGGCTGCGGGTCGGTGGTTGCGTAGCGATCGAAGGAAGCGCAGGTGGGCCCCCGCAGGCTTGGCAGGCGGGCTTGGGCCAGGGCGCCAAGGCGATCTCCGGTGCGCTGAGGGTAAAAGCCGTGGGCCAGTTCGACCTTGGCCTTGACGTCCTCCAGCGGCACTTCGGAGGTCGGTGAGAGGAAACCGTAGTAGCGGACTTTCATGAAGCCAGAGGGCAACACATGCTGGAGGAATGGGCGAATGAACTCCAAGGCATCCAGGGTGAGGGTTCGCGGACGGTCGCTGCCGGGTTTGTGGTAAGAGAAGCTGACCTGAGCGTCGTGGACCCCGAGGATACGGTGATCGGCCATGGTGACCTTGAACACATAGGGTGCCAGATAGCCAAGGGAGGCCTCGGCGTTGGGGACGGCCTGGCAGTTGACATTCCAGTCCTGCGTCCAGACGACCGCCGGCATCTGCTCGAAGAGACCGGTTTGTCATATCCGGTCGCGGAACTTCGCGCGAGAGACCGTGGAAAGCGCTCTCACCGGCAGGAAGAAGCGTGGGCTTGCCGGGTGCCAAGCGCCATCGTCGGAGGACAGCGCACCGCCAGGGACCACATAATGGATGTGGGGATGATACTGGAGTTGCCGGCCCCAGGCATGGAGCACGCCGAAGAAGCCGGGCTGATCGGCGCCGATCCAGCGGGCATCGGCGACCCCTGTTTTGATTGCCTGCGAGGAGGCCTCAAACAGCGTTCCGTAACCGATGCGTTGATGGCTGCGCAGAAGCGGCCGGAGGGCTTCGGGCACGGTGAACGTGAGCATGAAATGCGGTCCCGGCAACTGCCTCGCCACTTGGCGCTCCAGCCACTGCCGTGATTTGCGATGTTGGCATTGCGGGCAGTGTCGGTTCCCGCAGGCGGCGGGCACAATGTGAGGCTGGCCGCAGTCCTCGCAACGATAGCACACCGAGCCCAAGTCGTCGGTGCGGCACTGGCAGATGGCGTCGATGACCCGGCGATGGCCGGCCGGCACCGCCTCACCGAAGCGTGCCCGATACCAGGGGCCAAAGTTTCGGAAACTGTCCTGGATGGCCCATGTCACAAGCCCCCCATCAAGGTATTGACGCGGGCATAGGCATCCTCCTGGCCCGTGTGGGTCAGGTGCAGATACACCAGGGTGGTCTCGATCTGAGTATGGCCAGGTACTGCTGGATCACCCGAAGATTCAACCCGGCCTCGAGCAGGTGGGTGGCATAGGAGTGCCGCTAATGCCGAACTCGGCATTAGCGCCATTGTTGCGCAAAAGGTGCTCCGTGCCGGGGGCCGCTTTAACTTGGCGTTAGATGCCTGTCACCAAGAAATCGAGCGCCGAGATGATCTCACTTCGAAGGTGCGCTAAGGAGCCACATGGCTGCTTAAGCGCGGAAACCGGTACATTCGTGATCTGGTGGGTGAGTAAGATGAACGGCTTATCTTGCACCTGCGTTTCAGGGCAAAGACGGGTGATGTTTTCGCTGAGCAGTTTTGATGGGACCAGAGGTATCACGAGTCTCGTGTTGAGGGAGTCGAGGAGTTCGTTCTGTATGTTAACGAAGAAGGGGTACGTCTCTTTTGAATCCTTGTTTGGGTTCTCGTAGAGGGTGAATTGGCCCATCAGAGCGTCCTGTAAGAATCGGCAAAAAGGCCGTTCTCTTCGGCAAGGGCATTCGAAGCGACGATCGCTTTCTTGTTTTGCTCAAGCCATTGAGCGCGCTCAGCTTTCCGTACCTCGTTAGCCAATGCTTTTTCGAGGGTTGCGGAGAGGTTCAGATTCAGAGCTTTTGCTTTAGCTAGTAAGCTACTGTTAATACTTAGGTTTGTCGGCTTTTTTGGGGCAAGTTGGTCGTAGATAGGCGCCATGCATCAATACCAAAAATGCGCATATGTCATGCGTATTGTGCTAGTGTAGTGGCAAATATCTCATCTAACAAGGCGTTCAAGCCGTTCCCTGCGCTCACTCGGATGCCCAGCCCTCTGCCTCTTATGCGCATGCTTCTAGCCATTGTTAGGTAAAAGGCGCTCCACTGGGCGCCGCTTAACTTGGCGGTAGGCGGCGTTTCTGAAAATGGTGAATGATCTGATTTTACAGCGGTCTGTCCCCTAAAAATGTCCCCATTCTTGTCCCTAAGTACGAAAATTATAATTCAAGACGTGACCCTGTCCCGCGGGTGTGGCGCTGTTGCTATTCGATCCCTTCTTCAAGAGCATGGCGGTGACCGTCATGTTCGGGTTAGCCTTCGCGACCATTCTGACCCTCGTAGTCGTGCCACTGCTCTACGCTGCGCTGTTCAGGATTCGCACGGTCGAAACCGCGTGAGGCTGCTGCACGGGCGCAGCCTTGCTGCAGGGGCGATCTGGAGCGGGTGTTGATCACCGGTCATCGCCATCG
>JAGTVB010000388.1 GCA_018224385.1 Gammaproteobacteria bacterium | reverse complement strand
TGTACGGCGGTGAATTCTTCCGAATTATACAGCTCGGTGAAGGATCGGTCGGCCACCCGCACCCAGACCCGCATCAGTTCCCGCACGCTGGTAATTTGTTCGCCCTTCTGGGCAAGCCCGGCCAGGTGCTCCATGGTGCGCTCAACGGCCTGCTCAATGGCCTTGGCCATGGCAGCGTGATACTTAGTGCTCGATTTACGCAGATCGACGAAGGCGTCGAATGCCCGCAGGAGCTTGGCCTGCTGTTCGCGGGCGACCCCCACTGTCGGCATGTCCGCGAGCCCTTCAAACGCCGGTTCCATGTCCTCGCGCATGGTGAGCATACGGGCGAGCGGAGAGCTTCCGCCGAGCAGCATCTCGCCGACGTGCCCTGTCATGCCCGCTTGGTTGAAAGACGAGAGCCAGGGCTTGAGCACCGAACCCCATTCGCCGAGGAAAGAGGTCCACAGCTCGGTCACATTTTTGCCCGCGCCCATGGTGCGCTCCGGGAGGGCCGTCATCTGCTGGGTCCACTGGCTGAGAAAGCTCTGAAGATCCGGCTGCCAGGGTTTACCGGCCTCGAGGTTCGGGGCCACGGTCTGCCAAGCTTTGGTGAGGAGCTCGAGGCTGCGCATCATGTTGGCCTGGCTGCCGAAGATGTTGCTGGCCGTCCACTGACTGGTATCGCCGCTCCCTTTGGTCCACGCCCCCATGCCCTGCTTCAGCCACGCCAGGGGGTCGGACACGTTGGGCATGCCGCTCATCCCCGGGGCGTTGCGGGCCATATCGTACCAGCCCTCCCACAGCTGTTTTTGCGCATCCGTCCAGGTGCTCATCATGGCCTGGGCTTGCTCCGTCCAGTTCATATCGTTCTCCTCCTGCTAGCGGTTCTTGGTAATGCTACGGCAACTCGTGGTTGGATGGCGGGCTGAAAAATCGAGATGCAGCCGGCAACCACCGAACCTCGCGTTCGACGACGCCTGATGGCAACGGATCGATCGACAGAATACGGTGTGCACTGGGGGCCTAAGGCGCAACGATCATTGCCCTAGGTTAAGCTCATTGTTGTTAACGGGTGAGTGCTGTCGACAGAAGGATTTCATAGCGCCTCGAAAGCGTCGAGTCGCGCCGACTATAGGGATATTACTTAGTGGTGTCAACTTGGTTGGCTACCACGGACGCGCGCATCTTGACACCGAAAACTAATGAGAGGTACTGCGCCAGCTCAGCGAGCGTTGCGGCGCTTTTTGTCCTTCGCGCCGGTATAACCGCCAGCCCGCCCACCTCAAGGGATGCCGTCGATACGTCCAGGCAGGCGGCGTGCAGGCCGGCATCCCTTGCCGGACCCCACCCTGGTGGCGCGAGATGGGCGGGCTGCAGGTGCTTGGCACGTCCTCGAGCCAAGGTGAGCACGCCACGAGTGGTAATAAGTCACAAAAAATAGAGGCAATGGGTCACAGAGGATTCAACCGCTCTCTGCCTCAATTAGAACTTTTGGCCATGGCCGGACTTTTTTGAGGGGGAGCTGCGATGACGGTATTCGAGGACGTGTTGGCGATACAGGAGGGCAAGGAGACTTATATTCTACTCGGGCAGACTCTTGTCAAAGTGGTCATCAAGAGCATCGTCGGTGACATGGTGGAGGTCAGGCCGTCGGACAATTCCCTGCCCTATGGCTTATTGAGAATGCACATCCGCAACATCGTGTTGGCGACCCCCCAGAGGTGGTCGCCCCGCGGCGGTCAGGAGGATGCTGATTCCTGAGATGAGACACGGGAGATGACGGGCATGGGGAAGCCGGCCGAACGGCGGCGCCACCTCATGGAGGTGCCGATCCCGCATGCAGGCTCCGGCTAAATCTCTGAGGTCAGATCATGACGTGAGGCTTTGGCGTGACACAAACTGAACAGCAACAGCGAATTTGTAGCCGACGCCCCGAACCGTCTTGATCAGCCCCCCATCGTCGGCGTTGCCGACCATCTTTTTGCGCAGCTTGCCGACCACGACGTCGACGCTGCGATCGTAAGGATAGGAATCCCGGCCGGTGACGACGGCGAGTATTTCGTCGCGCGTTAGCACGCAATTCGGTTTGCGAACGAGCGTCTTGAGCAGTTGGAACTCGTGGCGAGTCAAGTAGATGTGCTCACCCGCCGGCGAGGTGAGCTGTTGTCCGGCCAGGTCCAGCGTCCAGCCGGCGAAATGCGCAGTGAGCAGGTGCGCTGGCGCTGGACTGTCCTGCGTTCTACGGCGCAGCACGCTACGGATGCGAGCTAACAGCTCCCGCGTATCGAAAGGCTTGGTGACGTAGTCATCCGCTCCCATCTCGAGACCGACCACCTTATCCACGGGATCGGCTCTCCCGGTGAGGATAATGACGGCGGTGGCCGCCTGACACAGGTGGCGCACCAGACCCAAACCGTCGTCGTCCGGAAGCTTTAACTCGAGGATCACCAGATCGGCGCGGTTGGCGGCCAGGTGCTGGTGCATTTCTGCCCCGCTCGAGGCGGTGTCGACCAGGAAGCCTTCGCGGCCCAGATCGTGTGCCAGGAGCCGGCAAATTCGTGGATCATCGTCCACCACCAGGATTTTCCATAGTGGGGTGCGCGCGTCCATGGTAGTAACAACCTTTCTGTAATGGCAATTTTCTTCACTGACTTCATTTATAAGGCTGCAGGCGTTACGGATAGGTCACAGATTGTGACATCCCGCAGCGACGGGCCGGTGCTGCGGTTCGTCTCGTTGCGTGCGGGTGCAGCCGAGCCGGACACCGCCGCCGCGTAAATGGCGTATTCGCATAGGCACTCCCCTTGTTTTCGTATACTCTGGATGAATCTAAGAATTACAAGCTCAACCCGATTCCATAATTTCCGTGGCGCGTTTTTGGGCCTTATCCACTGCCCGCAAGGCACTACTCACCATTCTGGTGCTGGGTGGCCCTGCCCAATCGGCGCTTGCCACTAACGGCCTCAATCTCATTG
>JAGTVB010000387.1 GCA_018224385.1 Gammaproteobacteria bacterium | reverse complement strand
CGAAGAGCGCGTAGTACACGATCATGAACGCGCCGATCGCGATGAAGCCGCCGACCACTGCCTGGTAGCCCTTCTCGATGTTCTCCTTGCCGAGGCTCGGGCCGATGGTGCGTTCCTCGATGATCTCAATCGGCGTGACCAAAGCGCCGGCGCGCAGCAGCAGCGCCAGATTTCTTGCCTCCTCAGTGCTGTCGAGCCCGGTAATTTGAAACCGCTTGCCGAGCCGCTCGCGGATGGTGGCGACATTGATCACCTCCTCCACCACGCGTTTTCTCTTGACCGACTTACCGTTGACCAGAGCGGTATCGGTCTTGTGCTCAATAAACACCACCGCCATGGCTTTCCCCACCTGGTCCTTGGTGCGTTCGGCAAAAATTCGCGCGCCTTTTCCATCCAGCGTGATAAAGACCGCCGGTGAACCGGTCTGCGAATCGATGCCCGAGGCCGCATCGGTGATGTAATCGCCGGTGAGCATCACCGTGCGGTCCAGCAGGAGGGGCCGCTCTTCCCGATCCTGATAGAGCCGTGCTCCGACCGGCACCCGCCCGGCCACCGCACCGGCCACATCCCCGGAGTGTACCATGCGAAATTCCAGCGTCGCGGTTGCCCCGAGAATTTCCTTGGCACGCGCGGTATCCTGCACGCCGGGGAGCTCCACCACAATGCGGTTGCTGCCCTGCTGCTGAATGACCGGCTCGGCAACGCCCAGCTCGTTGACGCGATTGCGCAGCGTGGTGAGGTTCTGTTGCAGGGCAAACCGCTGCGTTTCCTGAGCGGCGTCTTCGTTCAGACCGATCTGCAACCGGGGGGCGTCGCCATCGTCTTGCTCGGTCACCTTGAGCTCTGGAAACTCCCGGGCAATGCGCTCAGCAGCCTGGTCGCGCAGCGCCGCGTCGCGAAAGCTTACTTCCACCTTGTCCCGGTTGCGGGCGATGGTGCGGTAGCGGACTTTCTCGCTACGCAGAAAGGTACGAATGTCCCCGACATAGCGCTCGGCGGCCTGTTGTACCGCCGCCTGCATATCCACCGCCATGAGGAAATGTACGCCACCGCGCAAATCCAAGCCGAGATACATGGGCAGCGCGCCCAGCCGGGTCAGCCACACCGGGGTAGCCGGAGCGAGATTGAGCGCGACGACGTAATCCACCCCCAGCGCATCGCGCACCAGGTCCCGGGCCTTAAGCTGGGTCTCTGTATCGGAAAATCGAGCCAGCAAACGGTCGGCGGTGCGCTCAACGCGCTTCGGCTCAATATTGGCGTCCTGCAGGAGACGGGTAACCCGCTCCTCTAGGGCTTGATTGACCTCAACCCCGCGGCTCGCGGATACTTGAATGGCTGGATCCTCACCGTACAGATTGGGCAATGCGAAAAAAAGCCCCCCCACCAACACGGTGAGCAGCAGCAGGTACTTCCAAAGCGGATAGCGATTCAACATCGGGTGGGGTTAGCAATCAGCTAGCAATTCACGGACGTCATTCCTTGCGCCGCCCGGCGAGGCGGCCCTACGGCTTCCCTGCAAGCCTCATTGGTGCGGGATCTCACGAGGCTTTCAATGTGCCCTTTGGCATCAGCGACGCCACCGCGTGGCGTTGCACCTTTACCTCCAGTCCGTCGGCGATCTCGAGCGCAATGAAGTTGTCATCGACTTTGTTGATACGGCCTAACAAGCCGCCGTTGGTGACCACCTCGTCTCCTTTGGCCAGCCCCTCCACCATCTTCTTGTGCTCTTTGGCGCGCTTCTGCTGCGGGCGGATAAGAAGGAAGTAAAAAACCACAAAGAGCAGGATGGGAAACAGCAGCGCCCCCCCAAAACCGGCATCAGTTGGCGCCGGCCCCTGCTGCGCAAACGCATCGGTTACCAAGAAACCCATAACAAATCCTTGTGACGTACCGGCTACTCTAGCCGCGGAACCTAGATTATGACATCTACGCCGCCCCGGTGCGAGTCGTCCGCGACGCACTGTCTGGCTAGCGCCGACCGTGAACCGCTAGGGATCGGTGAAACGCTCGCCGCAATCTTCAGCTCCGTTACGGGCTGCCTCAAAGGCAACACGATAGGATGCCAGACGCCCGGCCCGCACAGCCTCACGCAGGCTGCTCAGCAAATCCTGATAATAATGCAAATTATGCAGCGTATTGAGCCGGGCACCGAGCATTTCTCGGCACTTATCCAAATGGTGCAAATAGGCGCGACTGTAATGACGGCAGGTATAGCAGGTGCATTGCTCGTCGATAGGACGAAGGTCCGCCCGATAACGGCTGTTGCGAATGCGAATCACCCCCTGGCGGGCATACAGATGACCGTTGCGGGCATTGCGCGTTGGCAGCACACAGTCAAACAGATCGATGCCGCGTGCCACGGCCGCTACGATATCGTGCGGTTGCCCAACGCCCATCAGATACCGCGGTGCCGACGCCGGCATGAGCGGCGCCAGCTCGTCCAAGACCGCGAGACGCTCCTCCTCGGGCTCTCCCACCGATAGGCCACCCACGGCGTAGCCATCAAACCCGAGCTCCATGAGCCCCTGCAAAGATTCCCGGCGAAGGCGGGCGTACATCCCGCCCTGGACGATACCGAACAGCGCACCGTGCTCATCCCGGTCCCGATAGGCTTGCCAGGAACGCCGCGCCCACCGCAGCGATCGCCGCATCGATTCGCTGGCTTCACACTCCGTTGCGGGATACGGTGTGCAGTCATCAAACACCATCGCGATATCGGCGCCGAGCGCCCGCTGGACCGCCATTGAACGCTCGGCATCGAGGAATATCCGGGCGCCGTCCACCGGGGATCGAAAAGTGACACCGGTTTCGTCCAGGTCGCGCCTCTTTCGCAAGCTGTAAACCTGAAAACCGCCCGAGTCGGTCAGAATAAGCCCGGGCCACTGCATGAAGCGGTGAAGCCCGCCATGCAACTGCACGACTTCCACCCCGGGGCGCAGCATGAGGTGCAAAGTGTTGGCCACCAGAATAGAGGTGCCGGTAGCACGAAGCTCCTCAGAGGCAACTCCCTTGACCGTGGCGTACGTGCCCACCGGCATAAAGGCGGGCGTTTCCACTACGGTACGGGGCAGCATCAGCCGGCCACATCGGGCGAGGCCATCGGTAGCCAAGACTGCAAACTCCATGGCAATCAGCGCGATCGACGGGTAACGAACATGGCGTCTCCATAGCTGAAAAAGCGAAAACGGCTGTTCACGGCGTAGCGATAGGCATCGAGCACCGGCTCCCGACCGGCAAAAGCGCACACCAGCATGAGCAGACTGGAGCGCGGCAGGTGAAAATTGGTTACCAAGGCGTCAACACATTGGAATTGAAAGCCAGGATAGATGAACAGCCGAGTATCACCGCTAAAGGGACGCAGCTGGCCGCTGCGGGCGGCAGTCTCCAATGCCCGCGCGGTGGTCGTTCCCACGGCCACTACCCGGCCCCCTCGGGACCGCGTTTCGGCCACGGCGCGACACACGGCATCGGACACCTCCAAATATTCGCGGTGCAGGTGATGATCCTCCACGCGCGCACCCCTCAGGGGTTGGAAAGTACCCGCGCCGACATGCAGCGTTACGCATACCTGCCTCACCCCCTTTTGTCGAATCGCCTCAAGCAACGGCTGGTCAAAATGCAGCCCCGCCGTAGGGGCCGCCACCGAACCGTCGTGCTCGGCATAGACCGTCTGATAGCGGCGGCTGTCGAGCGACTCCGTAGGACGTCGAATATACGGTGGCAGGGGCACTGTGCCAAGACGCGCCAGGAGCGCGCCGATACTCTCCGCGGCAACGAACTCAAGCTGGTAGAGATCATGCTGCCGACCTACCACTCGGGCCGTCACCGTAGCGTCGAACTCCAGCAGCGTGCCCTGACGAACCGCTTTGTTGGCGCGAAGCAATGCAAGGGCCCGACCACCCTCCAAAATGCGCTCGATCAGCACCTCAACGTGCCCGCCGGTCTGCTTCCGCGCCGACAATCGGGCCTTGACGACACGCGTATTGTTCAAGATCAGCAGATCATTAGGCTCGAGCAGCCGCAGCAGCGCGGGAAACGGTAACGCCTGTAAAGCACCGCTATTGCTCTCCAAAAACAACAAACGACTGTCGGTACGTTTTGGGGTCGGGTAGTGAGCGATCAGCGCCGGTGGCAGCGGGTAATCGAAGTCGGCAACACGCATGTCGACCACTATCGTGGAGGCACGGCCCGGGGCCCCAGTCCTACAGACCGGGGAGAAGCTGCAGCAAAAACGACGGCGCCGGTCATAGCGGCGCGCGCTATGAGTCAAGCACACCGGCAGCAGGTGAATGCTGCGGGGGTCGATATTAAAGATACCGTCCTGTGGCGAAAAAACCGATTTATGGCGCTGCCTTCCCCGCTGGCGCAACAACGAAACGGAAGGCTACCAAACTCCGATTGCCTTGCACAAGCACACGGTTGCGCCTCGCCTCGGTGACCAGGAGCGTGCTGCAAACGCCCGCTGGGCTGTCGCTGCAAACCGGCGGCGCAACGACTGACGCACTAGTGGGTTCCCTGCACCTCCCAAGTGAGCGTCTCGGTCGCATTCGGCACTACCGAACCAATGACCGGCGGCCCCACTTGGAAGCCGCTCGATTTCAGCTGCGCAATGAACGGCATGCACGGCTCGCCGAGGCTGGCAATGACGGTGGCGCTACTGAAATCGAATAACCGCACGCGCAGCTCGGTTCCATCAGCCGCACAGACCAAGACGCCGTAGGCCACCCCGGGGAGCGGAGACGAGTCGGTAACGGTACCAACGGCACTTGCCGTGCCCATCGAAAGCCCCGCAATCATGGATAGCAAATAACCTCGAGTTGCACGCCTCATCATCCCGATTCCTCCTCTGCTGGAAAAGGTCATGGCTTGCTATGACAAGCTAGTGGCCATATAGCGCCCCTACCTGGTTTGTGGATCACGAAGATGGACCGATCTGAACATTTGCTAGGATCGATTCCACGAATCTCTTAGGAGCGCTATAGTAACACCGCCGTCGGCATAGGCGTCAATATTATGACGTCTGCGCTTTCGTCCCGCACATGACCGGCGCGACCTAAACGGCTTTCTGGCCGTGGTCATCGCTTCGTCCGGGTAGCAGTCAGTCGCCTTACCTCAAGCGACGTCATGAATACATCCTTGTAGACTTGAGTCCGGCATCCCTGCCGGACACACCCTTGTGGCAAGGCAGTGGCTGCTGACAGATTCTGGGTGTGGTTTTAACCTCTCAATGGTGACGCTGACGAAACGATGACCATGGCCCTAAAAACAAACTCGGTACCTTGTGCCCCACCGGGGGCATGCGCGCCCGTGGGCGGCAAACCCCCTCGATGAAATCAGGAAACCTGGAGTATGGTGCATGAAGATATACAACCTGTTCCCACCGCTTGCCGGCAAGTTTGCCGATTGGACGCCGCACCTGGATCGGGCGGCCAAGATGGGCTTCGACTGGATCTTCGTAAATCCCATCCACAAGCCTGGCGGATCAGGAAGCCTCTATTCCGTGGCAGATTATTTCCAGCTCAACGAGCAGTTCGTTGACCCGGAATCGAGCAAATCGCCCGAAGCACAGATAAAAGAAGTAATCCGCATGGCGGAGCGCCGGGGGCTGCAGCTGATAGTGGATCTGGTCATCAATCATTGCGCATCGGATTCACCTCTGGTTTCCGAGCACCCTGAGTGGTTCCAGCATAACGAAGACGGCAGCATCGCCCATCCCTTCTGTATCGAAAATGGCAAAAAAACCGTGTGGGGGGATCTTGCACGTTTCGACCACCGCAATAGCAGCGATCCGAACGGTCTCTATCGGTATTGCTTCAAAATTGTGGACTACCTGGTCCGATTAGGCTTCAAGGGGTTCCGCTGCGACGCCGCCTACCAAATTCCAGGTAAGCTATGGCGACGCCTGATTGGGGAAACGAAAAGCCAACACCCGGACGTACTATTTCTTGCCGAGACTCTCGGGTGCACCGCAGATGAAACCAAAAAAACCGCTGAGGCCGGTTTCGACTATGTCTTTAACAGCTCCAAATGGTGGGATTTCTCCAAGCCCTGGCTGTTGGAGCAGTATGATCTCGTCCGCGAGCGAGCACCCTCCATCAGCTTTCCTGAGAGTCACGATACGGCGCGGCTCATGGAAGAAATGCACGGCAACGTAGAGGCGCTGAAGCAGCGTTACTTATTTGCCGCGATATTCTCGAGCGGCGTCATGATGCCCATCGGCTTCGAGTTTGGATTCTGCAAGCGCCTGCATGTGGTGAAAACCCGACCGGAGGACTGGGAAGAAACGGACGTCGACTTGACCGACTTCATCGCACGGGTCAATACCATGAAGTCGCGCTTTCACATATTCCAAGAGGAGTGCCTCACACAGGTATTGCGCTACGATAATCCCGCCGTTTTGTTGATGTGGAAAGCTTCAGTGAAAACGTCCGAGGAGGCCTTGATCATCCTCAACAAGGATCCCTGGAACCGACAGCATTTCCATGCGGAAAGCCTCGGGGGATTTATCCAAGGAGGCGCACCGCTGATGGATGTCTCCCCCGATGATCCCATGGACTACGTTCCCGTGCCTTTTTCCTATGAGCTGCGCCCAGGCGAAGGCCGGATCATGGTCACAACGCGAGAATAAGCCTACCGCCAAGCCTGCAACATCGGAGCAACTCAGAACCGGTTTCGTTTAGGAAGTTCAATGTACATTGCGATGATTTCCCCGGAATGTGCCCCCGTAGCCAAAGTGGGCGGCTTAGCCGATGTTGTGTTCGGACTAAGCCGCGAGCTGGAAATTCGCGGAAACGAGGTTCACATCATACTCCCCAAGTATGACTGTATGCGTTATGACCACATTTGGGGTCTGAACATCACGCTCGCCGATCTGTGGGTTCCTTGGTATGGGGGTAGTATCCATTGCACCGTGTGGTTTGGCTTCGTACATGGCCGCAAGTGCTACTTTATCGAGCCGCACTCGCAGGACAACTTCTTCAATCGCGGACACCTCTATGGATTTTCCGACGACACCACCCGATTCTCTTTCTTTAGCAAGGCCGCCATGGAATTCTTGCTGCAAGACCATCGTCGTCCCGACATAATCCACTGTCACGATTGGCAGACGGGCCTGGTGCCGGTGCTACTGTATGAGATTTACCAGCATATCGGGATGCACAACCAACGGGTTTGTTACACCATCCATAATTTCAAGCACCAAGGCGCGACCGGGGAATACATCCTGCGCGCCACGGGGTTGGCACGCCCGGAACACTTCCTTCACTACGATCGACTGCGGGATAATTTCAATCACTCTGCCCTTAACCTGATGAAAGGCGGCATCGTCTATTCGAACTTCATCACGACCGTGTCGCAACAACATGCCCATGAAGCACGTTACACGGACCAAGGCTATGGGCTGGGACACACCTTAGAGATTCACCAGGGTAAGTTCGGCGGAGTGCTGAATGGCGTGGATTACGATGTTTGGAACCCGGAGATCGATCCCCTCATCCCGGTTCGGTACAGCGCCGAGAATCTCGATGCGAAGTACGGCAACAAAGAGGCCCTGCGGGATCGATTGTGGTTGCAGAAAGGCTTCAAACCGATCATCGCCTACATCGGCCGACTGGATAGCCAGAAAGGCGTCCACCTTATCCGTCACGCTATTTTTCACGCACTGCATTCCGGCGCCCAATTCGTTCTTCTCGGGTCCAGTCCCGAGGAAGCCATCAGTCGAGAGTTCTCGCACCTCAAGCATCACCTCAACGATAGTCCAGACTGCCACCTTGAGCTGGGGTTCAATGAGGAGCTTTCCCACCTCATCTATGCGGGCGCCGACATGATCGTGGTGCCAAGCCTGTTCGAGCCCTGCGGACTTACCCAAATGATCGCCTTGAAATACGGAACCGTACCTATCGTGCGCGCCGTGGGAGGTCTGGTGGATACGGTATTTGATCGCGACCACTCCTGGAAGCCGCTGGAAGAACGCAATGGTTATGTTTTTTATGAGGCCAGCCTGCCCGCCCTCGAAGCGGCCATGCATCGGGCGATCGGTCTTTGGTACAGCTACCCCGATGAATTCCGTAAACTTCTGGTTCAAGGCATGCGCTGCGATTACTCTTGGAGCCGCCCAGGGCAGGACTACCTGAATATCTATAACCACATCCGGCCGAAGTAGCCTACTTGCTTCCTCGCACCCAGAAGCTGTTTTGGAAATGTCGCCAACGCCAGCCGCACCCTTCACAAGGTCGGGCCGGGCGGTCGGCTGCCGCAACGATGACCCTGGCGGAGCACGCGCTCAAAATGACATCTGATTAGCGAGCCCAATAAGAACGGCTGTAAAACAGCTTCTGGGAATCGGCATGGGCTTGGAGATCCGGCGACCAACAGATGGTATGCTCTGCCGCTGGCGAAAAAAATGCTGCGTAGGACACCCGCCATGGCCGAAATCTTCCATGCCCTAGCCCTGAACTTGCATCAACCCGAAAGCAATCTGGCCACACTTTGGGAACAAAACCGATCGGAAGCCCTGGAGATTTTAAGCGCCCTCGATCGGCTCTCGACGGTGCTAGCCTCTCATGACGATCGCGCACAAGTGCATCTCGCCATCTCCGGTACCCTGTTAGACTCGTTGACCAGCGAAGACTTCCAGGAGCTTGTCGCCGGACATCTCGACTGTCACGGGTTCCTATGGGCGATCCAGAACCGGCGGATTTTCGAGATCCTCGGTACCGCTTACTACCACCCAGTGCTTCCCATCATTCCGCCCATTGATTGGGATGAGCACCTTACCCGCTGGGTTACTCTGGCACGCTATCTATTCGGCCGCACACGCTTTGAAGGGTTTTGGCCACCGGAGATGGGTTTCTGCATGGAGCTCATTCCACACCTGAAGCGCCTAAGCTACCGTTACGCACTGGTGGACAGCGAGCACGTCGAACCGCTTACCCCGATGACCTCAGCGGAGCTGCGCTACCTACCCCACGTCGCCGAATTTGGCGGCGATGAGATGGTGGTCATTGTGCGAGATCGGGCGCTTTCCAACGCCGTCCTAGCGGGCATGAACTGCGAGCAGTTTCAGGAGACGGTCCGCCAACAGACGAGCGAATGCTCAGCACCCGCGATGGTCTCGCTGTGCGTCAACGGCGATAACGGTGAACGCTTTCGAAGCGCCGATCCCCAGGTAAATTTCTGGAGCAGCTTTTACCTGCCCCTGTTGCAGCATGGAGAACACCACAGCTCTCCCCTGCAAGCGATTTTCATTCACGACTATCTGAATCGCTATGGCACTCACGGCCGCGTAAAGGTCGGACCCGGCGCCTGGAACACGCCCTGGCATGACGGAAAGGATTTCGTGCAGTGGACGGGCTCGGCGGCACAGCGGGAGGCGCTCACCCGATTGGACCAGGTCAGCCAGGCATTCCACACCGCAAGAGCAAACGTGATCGGGATTAGGGCAGAGAACGACGAGATCCGCCACCAGCTTGAGGAGGCCCTCCGGCGAATTCTAAGAGCGGAAACAAGCTGCCATTTTTTCTGGGGCGAAGCCTGGGTCCCACGCTGCCATCGCGATCTGGACGAGGCTTGTGTCTGCTTGGAACGCGCTTGGAACGCGCTCCGCTGACCTGTTCCAGTCAGTGACGCGAGCCCTGCCACAGCGCACAGCTGAGTGGTGGGAGTTCCAGGCGACCCGCCGTGCAAGGAAAGCGGGCACTGGTCAGTCCCTCGAACTCAAAGCGCTCATGGTCCGCGAGTTGTCGCCACTGAGTCAGATCCATACCTTCCAATGAGAGATGCACCGTTTCGTGGTGCGGATTAATTGCGAACAACAGCCTGTGCGGCCCGTTGCTGTGATCCGCATTAAACAAGACCGCCATCGCTGAGCCCTGGGCGGCGCCAAAGTAGCGGAAATAGTCATCCGGCGGTGGAGAATCCGGGCGGAACAGTCGGCCACTTTCCGACAGGCGGAATCGTATCCAGCGCCGAAAGTATTCGTGCGAGCCGGAGAATATGAGTAGCCGGTGATAATCGATGGCATTCTCCTCCGCCGCGCGATAACTGTTGTGTATGCCCCGCTTGGTACGCAAGGTATCTTGCCCGGCGGACAGCATGGGTATACCTAACGAGCACATCAAAACAGCCAACATGAGGTGAGTACGCCGCCGGTCATTTACCGTGGGGTGATCGCCCCGATGGTGAGAGTTTTCCGTGATCTTGTCGATCCAGCAGAGATCATCGTGGGATTCAACGTAGTTGACGCTCTGAGCCGGCCAGGCGCTCAAGTGAGCGAGACTCCCGGCCATGAAATAGCGCAGTCCCGCCTGATTTCCCTGTCCCATGATATAGTCGCGCAGGAACTCGCGGTAGCCGTCGTTCCAGGAAGCGAAACCGCTCGATTTCAAATCCAAGGCAATGTGACCCCTGAAGCTCCACGGCTCAGCGATGAGGATGACTGAGGGCTTAATACGCTTGAGCGCTACCTCGATTTCCTTGAGCACCTCGACCCCGATGAGCTCCGCCAAATCAAAGCGAAACCCATCGATGTCATAGCTCTCGATGAAATGAATGAGGCTGTCGATGATGAGCCGGCGGCCCATCGGGGTATCACAACGGAAGTCATTGCCACAACCGCTCCAGTTGCTGAGGTTACCGCGCTCATCCAGTTGGAAGTAATAGTGCTTATCGATGAACAAGAGATGGTTTGGGTCACCAATGTGGTTGTAAACCACATCCATGATGACTGCAATTCCTTGGCGATGAAAAGCGGCCACTAAGGCGCGGAATTCATCCACCTGTGAGCCAAGCTCCGGTACCAGGGCATAGCTGCTTTCAGGAGAAAAAAAGTTCACAGACATGTAGCCCCAGTGATAGTCATCCCGGGAATCATAGCCTCCGAACTGCTGCACCGGCTGCAACTCAACGGCGTTCACTCCGAGGCTCCGCAGATAGGAGCCCTGCGCCTCCACCCATCGCTGCAATCCGGTAAAGCCGAGCCGCTCCTCGTCCTCCAAGGGTATCGGCGCATAGCGGATGAGATCGCGAACGTGCGCTTCCAGCACCACCAGATCGTGCCAGCAGGGCGGCTGGAACGACGGTTGGTCACGCTGCAGGCGCTGCCGATCCCAGATAATCCCCGGGCCACCCGGTCCCACGGTTGCCACAGCATAGGGATCGAGTATTCGAAACTCACCGTCAAAATGGCTAAAGGCGTCCCGATCCAAGGAATCGACGCGATAGTAGTAATACCAACCATGGAGGTTGGCGGGATAGCTCGCCTCCCAAACGCCGCCGTCGAGTCGCCTAAGCCGGCGCACCTTGGGTTCCGGACTGTCCAAGTGTCTGAAGAAAAATACTCTGACGACCGCCGCCCGCGGGGCAAAAAGGCGAAACACGGTGGTGTCTCCACTCACCGAGGCACCCAGCGTACGGTCACTTCCAACACCTAAAAGCGCTGCCTTTTTGTTGGGCGTTTCCGGCCGATGAGCTTCTAATGGCAAAACCTTCTTGTGCATTGCAGCTCGCTGCCGTTAGACCAATGACACCTCAATCATCCCCGCCCATCCCGTGCCCGCCCGAAGGCGTCCTTCAGTTCAGTCAGCAGGCAAAGCATCCATCGGGTCGAGCGCTTCACCCGGAAGCACCTCCAACAAACGCCCAGCATGGCTTAGCCAAACGCTTCGCTGGGCCTCGTTTCTTAGCTGCCCGGTGCCCGACCAGCCCATGAGCCCCCTAGCCGCCGTCAAATAATCCAAGACATCGACGGTCGTGGCATAATAAACATCTGGGTG
Organism: Gammaproteobacteria bacterium; assembly: GCA_018224385.1. Classification (GTDB taxonomy): domain Bacteria; phylum Pseudomonadota; class Gammaproteobacteria; order HK1; family HK1; genus JAGTVB01. The sequence goes on along the minus strand of JAGTVB010000387.1, from coordinate 1,934 downwards.
CCCCTGCACCAAACGGCAGAATGCCTCCAAATAACCCCAATCCTTGCGCGGATCGGCACTCAGGAAACCATCAAACTCGAAGCTGTGCCCCCACACATGAAGCAGCGCCATTTCCCCGGTGTCATCGTTCAGGAACCGTTCTCCCAGTTCCAGAGCTTGGTTATGATGACAAGAGCAGGCGAGCGCCAGCGGCCGGTCGGGAAGCCCGAACCGTCCCGTGGCGTGCGCCGTTCGGCCATAAGCGAGGTCGAGCACCGCTAGCCGGCCGATGACGCGCTCGTCGTACCCGCCAAAGGGGTAGGCGAGGCCGCGCACCGGAGCGCCCACCAGGTCCGCCAGCGCCTTCTGATCTTCAATAACTTCTCGGTCGATTTCCTCATTCGAGAGGGTGGTCAGATCAAGATGATTTACCCCGTGGGCCGCCACCTCATGGCCTTGATAAAGGGCCTGGACCTCGTCCCTCGCGATATGGTGAGGCATACCGAGTCGGCCCGAATTGAGATTAAAGGTCGCCCGAAGTCCATACGCATTCAACGTGGCCACCAGCTGGCGATCGTGCTCACTCCCGTCGTCGTAACTCATGATCAGGGCTTTTCGCTTGCCCTGCGGAAAACGCACAACGGCGTTCGCGTCTGCCTTCATCGAACTGGGGAATTCTCCATCGGTGCGCAGTTTGCCTGCCAAAGCGAGCGGCAGAGATGCCGTTTTAAACCTGTCTGCGCTTGCCCTAGCCGCGCTACGCGGTGGCGCGCCGCGATGCGCCCGCGTCTCCCGGCGCTCCCCATCTTCTTAAAAAGGCTGCTGAGACAGAGCACAGGCATCTCTCAGCAACACGCTATTGTCGAGTAATCTGTCCAGCCAATAATTCATCCGCTCGGCAAAATACTTGTCCTCCCAATGGCTGAACAGGTGGGCATGCGCTCCAAGCGGTGACCGCCCCTCCTGGGGATGGATCTCAAGCAGGCACGAGAGCTGCTCGACGCTCAGCTCCGCCATTGCCGCCCGCATTAGGGCACGCAGCCCCGAAATCCCAAATATTCCGGAAAGGATCTGCCGATCGTGATAGGCAAATGGGATACGAACGTGTTGCAGGAAGCTCAAATGGTCTGAAACGCCAAATGCGCTCAACGTCGATAACGGATGGCCATCGTGCAAGTGCAGATGTAAAGGTTTGTGCAGCCGGGCCAGACGCGCCACCAGCGCAACCACTGCCGGCTGTGCCGAGGTCACCACCGCCTGCACCGCCGCAAGGCAATCCCTGAGCTCTGGACTATCGGGACGCAAGGCGCACACATCATCGCCCCGATGCTGCGCTGCGTAGGTTTGCCGGCAAAAATGGATGGCGACGTGAGACACATCGATGGCGGCACATACGTGCTGTAGCGCCGCGGTTTGCTCAAAGAGTGTGGCAAAAAAGGCTAATGGGAGCCCCGCAGCGTACTCCACAAACAGTAACGGCGCCTTCGCGATGCCTTGCAGCCGGCGCTCCACCGACTCGAAGGCCGATGCCGCCGCTGCTGGCTGGGTCTCAAAGGCTTTCTGATCGTGCACCAAGATGCCATAGAGCTCACCGGCAGCGCGGGTGGCATAGTCGCCGATAAGGGCTTGGCCCGCTTCGCTCAAAAGATCGATGCTGCGCGGCAGATGAGCGGTACAGGCTAGCCCGCCTGGCCTGTAGGCCAGGAGCATCGCCAGATGCTCCGGACTGCCCGGGTAGAGTTCGCCCCCCAACCCCGCTTCGGCAAGGCGCGCCTGCGCCAACCGCAGCAACGCCTCGTCGCCGCGAAGCGGCGGTTGGATCGCGAGCATTGCAAGTAGCTTGGGAGAGTTCACTGGGGCAAGTGCGGGTCGTCTACGCGGCTACCTTTTTTGAGCCCGGGTCATCGCTACCGAAGGCCCTGCTGAGGGCGGCTCTGAACCAGATAGATGGTGTT
>JAGTVB010000386.1 GCA_018224385.1 Gammaproteobacteria bacterium | reverse complement strand
ATTCCTCATCCCCTTCCGCCAGGACCGTGACCCGGCATCGTTGCCGATCATAACCGTACACGCGATATCCCTGAAAATTCAGGCCATTGGTGCACAAGGCGTTTGCTACTCGTCCGATCGTTCCGATTTTTTTTTCGGCAATAAGGGCGACGATCATCTCCATTGAGAGATCCTCCCGCGCAAATTTAGAAACGAGGCAATGGAATGTCCGTGAATGCAATCCGCATGATCAAGCGCCTTAAACCACTCCACGTTCTATCTGCAAGAGACATCGAAAAAGTAAGCGGGTTCATTGCAGGCCCCTGAGGGCAAAGGAATGCCTCTCCCGGTCCCGAGATGACGGCGCCGTCGAATACCGAGGGTATTGCGGAAGCCGTCAAAATGACTCTAGCAGCCTGCTCAACGGTAACCCTTCAAGTAATCGATGTATTCTGGAAGAAACAGCGATATCTGGGGCACGTAAGTAACGATCACCAAGAACACCAGCAGAACGCTAAGCCAAGGCAACGCGGCGCGGACTGCCCAGCCGAGGCTTTCTTGGGTTACGCCTGCGGTGACGAATAGGTTCAGTCCCACGGGGGGCGTGATCATCCCAATTTCCATGTTAACCACCATGATAATCCCCAGATGGATAGGATCGATGCCAAGCTGGATGGCAATGGGAAACAGAATTGGGGCCATGATCAGAAGAATGGCCGAGGGTTCCATGAAGTTACCGGCCGCCAGCAACAGCAGATTGACAACGATGAGAAAGCCCCAGGCAGGAAGTCCCCACTGGACAATGGTTTCGGCAATGGCATGGGGAATTCGCTCGGTGGTGAGGACATGGGCAAACAGCATGGCGTTGCCGATGATAAAGAGCAGCATGATGGAGACCTTGCCTGCATGCATGACGGTCTCGCGTACCTCCGGGTCGGTGAGACACTTTGGCAGCCCGACAGTCATCTGCAGGACGTTTCGGCCAGCGGCCCAAACCAGATTTTCCTCAGGCCTGCGCCAGGGGACATTCTTCAAAGGGCCTAAGTCGCGGTAGCCAAAGATGGCTACCGCGAACGCGTACACCGCCGATACGGCGGCGGCTTCGGTGGGACTCGCGATACCGCCATAGATGGCTCCGAGAACGATGATAATGAGCAGCAAGCCACCGAGTGCCGAAGAGAACGAACTGATTATCTCGCGAAGACTGGCCTTCGGTTGAGCGGGCAGACCGCGAATACGCGCTACGATGTAAATGACCACCATTAGCAACAGGCCCATGGTGATTCCTGGGATAAATCCAGCCATGAACATACGCGCTGCCGACACTTCGGTGGCCGCAGCGTAAACCAGCATGACGATGGACGGTGGAATCAGGATCCCCAAGGTACCGGCATTGGCGATGACGCCGGCCGCGAAAGCTTTGGGGTAGCCGGTCTGTACCATGCCGGCGATGACGATGGAGCCGATGGCTGCCACCGTGGCCGGTGAAGAGCCGGACACGGCGGCAAACAGCATACAGGCAAGTACCGAGGCCATGGCCAGGCCTCCGCGGATGGATCCCACCACGCTGACGGCAAAGCGAATGAGGCGCTTGGCAACCCCACCGCCCGAAAGGAAAGCGGAGGACAGAATGAAAAATGGTATCGCCAGTAGGGTGTAGTGCGCTGAGAGATTCTCGAAAAACTTAAGGGCGATGGAAGCCAACGAATCGTTTGAGAAGATCAGGATGGTGACGATGCTCGAGATCCCGAGGGCAACCGCCACCGGAATGCCGATAAGCATGCACCCGAAGAGCAAAATGAACAGCGATGCGGTTGCCACTCCTAGTGTCCCCTTTCGTTCCGCTGCTGCACTTCGAATCCCTTGAGGGCCGCTCGCGCCTCATCCACGTGCCGGAATCCATTAGCCTCGCCTCTTACGATACGCACCAGCAGCTCGAGGAACCGCAGTGTGAGCAATGCAAAACCCATCAGGAGGATGGAATGGGCCATCCACTTCTGCACCGGCAGGTCCTCGAGCTCAATGCCGATCTGGTACAGCTTGCTCAGATAAACCCACGACCCATACAGAAAGAGGACACAATAGAACAGGCAGAGGACGACAGCCACGAGATCGACGATGCGTCGCGTCTCCGACGGCAGCTTACGCACCAATGCGTCCACTCCGATGTGGGCGCCGACCTTAACGCCGTAGGAGGCGCCAAACAGTACCAGCCAGGCAGAGAGGTGGAGAGTGAGTTCCTCCATCCACAGAAAGCCGGTATTGAATCCAAAGCGAAGGATTACCTCCACAAACACCAGCAGCGTCATGGTGACGAGGAGGAGGGCTATGAAGCCCTCCTCGGCCCGGTTGAGGAGGCGAAGGGGCAGCCTCATGCTAGACGGCATCACACAGGTTTGCAGGAAGCACCGCCTGCCGCACCCAACGGTCTACTGATTGGTGCTCTGGGCAGTTTCGATGAGATCCTTGCCAATTCGATCTTCGAACTCCTTCCAAACAGGCTTCATGGCCTCGCGCCATTTATCCCGCTCGGCTTTGCTGAGTTCGATAACTTGGCTTCTGCCGGAATCGATGATCTTTTGCCGATCCGCGACTTCCTTCTCTTGCGCGACCTGGTTACCAAAGCTGATGGCATCCGCGAGCGCCTGTTCCAGATCGCTGCGGATATCCTCCGGCAGCCCTTGCCAAAATTCCTCGCTGGTCACGATGAGATAATCAAGGACGCCGTGGTTGGTTTCGGTGATGTAGGGCTGTATTTCGTAGAACTTCTTGGAATAGATGTTTGACCAGGTATTCTCTTGGCCATCGATGGCTCTGGTCTGCAGCAGCGTGAAGACCTCGGAGAACGGTTTCTTGACCGGATGGGCGCCCAAGGTCTCAAACTGCGCCGCCAGCACATCCGAAGCCATGATGCGGAACTTGAGTCCTCTGGCATCCTCCGGCACACGCAATGGGCTGCTGGACGAAATCTGTTTCATACCGTTATGCAGGTAGCCCAGGCCGATAATCCCCTTGATCTTCCATGGTTGTTAGTAACTTTTTTCCGGCAGCGCTGCGCTGGAAGCGATCGACCGCCGCCATGTCGTCGAACAGAAAAGGCAGGTCGTAGATCTCCAGCGATCTTGCGTACTTTTGGAACTTCGACAAAGCGGGTGCTGCCAGTTGCACGTCACCGAGCAAAATAGCTTCGAGTACCTTGTCATCCCCAAACAACTGCGAGTTCGGATAGACCTCCACGGCGACCTTGCCCGCCAACCGCTCCTCAACGAGCTGTTTGAATTTGTTGGCCATTTGGCCTTTCGGCGTGTTCTCCGCCACGACGTGCGAGAACTTGATAACCGTGGGGGCGGCTGTTGCGAACGGGCCGGTGAGAGCCAAAGCGATAAGCATAAAGCATGGGAGTAGCCGAGTTGCCATATTTGAATCCTCCTTCGGTATGCCCACTCGGGTCGCGTTCTTATGATTGAGACATTGGCAGCGCTGTAGATCTTGCGCGCCAACGTAAGTTCCGCGCAAGGCATAGCGTATGTTGGCTTTTTTGGCGCCTTTTCTCAATTGAAGCTTCAACATACCGGGCAGCCGTGCTGCACAGCCCCGCGTTGGGTTTTGTCGTCATCTTCGCTCAATTTGCATGTATCATAAATGCAACATTTAACCCTGTCTAAAGTGAGTGATAATGTGTTGTTTAGACGTAATCAATCTGATTAATGTTGCACTTATAGCTCAGGAAAACTACAGTTGGGCTACACTGGTTCTTTGCGATACGGTAGGAGCGGATAATGAAAAAGAGACTCCTGACACTAGCTGTGGCGAGTGCTTTGGCGATGCCCTTCGCGGCTCAAGGCGAGGTTAAAGTTAAAATCAGTGAGGATACCGGAATTACCCTTGGATTCCGGCTGCAAACCTTTTACTTGCATAATGACGATGATGTGGTGGCGCCGAGCGATGAAAACGAGTTTTTGGTGCGCCGGGCACGCCTTCGTTTGAAGGGAGATGTCACGAAATATTTCAGTGCGTTTCTGCAAACGGAGTTTGCGGACGATAACCTGCGGGATCCCAATCAGAGCGGGCTGAGCGGGGGCGGTGTCCGCATGATCGATGCGTTTATTACCGTCAAGCCCTGGGAATTTTTCCAAATCAATGCCGGCGAGCTCATGTCGCCCGCATCGCGGCAGAACACAACAAGCTCGGGTGCCATGATGGCTTGGGACCGTCCGCTGCAGCAGAATAAAACCTTGACCTGGGGTACCCGGTCCGTGGGGTCGCTGCAAACCCGCACGCTCGGGTTTACCAATGCGGGCCTGAAGGGGGACGTGGATGTGCGTGACCTCGGCGTCACATTGTTCGGTTTTTATCCGTTTTCGGATCTCGTAAGCGGTAAGTACTATGTCGGTGTCTATCAGGGGTCTGACCAAACGTTTGAGGACAGCAAGCGTTACACGGCGCGGCTGCAGGTAAACCTGTTCGACACGGAGCCGGGTTACTACAACAATTCGACCTACTTCGGGAAAAAGAAAACCATTGCAGTGGGCGCTGCCTATGACATGCAGGACGATGTGGCGCAGGAAGCTGTCACCGGCGCCGGCGTCGACTACCGCTGGTACAGTGTCGATGCCTTCCTGGACTATCCGCTCGGTCCCGGCAGCCTCACCCTGGAGGGCGCGTACAATAATCTCGATCTGGATGGCGCCGGCGTACTGGTAAATAGCGCTACCAATGCGCCGCTGTCTGCTACCTCTGCAAAGCAGGCCGAAGGTGACGGATTCTATGTGGAAACCGGCTATTTCATCCCCGCGCTCGGCGGTTTACCGGGCGGCTGGCAGCCTTGGTTTCTGTATGAGAAGTGGGATGCCGGACTGGAGGCGGGCAGCTACGACGCCTTCCGGGCGGGATTGACCTATGTCTGGAGAGGTCATGACGCAAACATCAAATTCGGTTACGAAAAGATCGATCCCAAGGCGGCCGGCTTACCCGACATCGATACCTTCGGTGTTGGTTTTTTCATGAACTACTAGATTTTGGGTCAGCGTCGAGCACGGGTTCGCCGGGCGTGCCTGCCCGGCGAACACATTATTACTAAATGGCTAACTGCCCTGGTGGGGCGTGAGGCGGGGACTGCCGGTGCGAACGATGGGTCGGTGGTTGCAACACATAGTTTTGCCGGGAGTGGCCACGTTCTTTACCGTAGCGGTGGCGGTGGCCGTGGGCGCCGGACAATCGCAATCGCTATCCCAGGAGTTCGAGGCTCGCTATCAGCAACTCCTGCAGCAAGTGGAGGCGGGGCAGCTTTCGCCGCGACTCAAGGATGAAGCCAAGGCGGTATGGGTTGCGCTGCGTAAAGACATTATCGCGCTCGATGCCGAGATGGAGACCCTCAAGCTCGAAGTCATGTCGGAGCAAGGTGCCCGCCAAAAGGCAGCCCTTGATGAGCTCGGCGCGACAGCAGGTGAACGTGAACGTCGCTTGATGCGGGCCATTCAGGATTTGGATCGATTGGCTGGCAGGGAAATCTCAGCGATTCCGTTGGCTCCGGCGGCGCCCGCAGTCAGTATTTCTGATGAGACGTCCGGGCACGGGAGCAACGATAAGGAAAAGCAAGAAGAGGAGTTCGAGCACACTAAAACCCAAACCTGGGACATCGAGATCGAGTTTGCCCCAGAGGATCTTTCCAAGGGAGACATGGAATAGCGTCGCCCTCACGCCCATTGACCCTTATCCCTGCGTGGGCCACAATCCTTTGCGTTCGCTTTTTTGGGACGCCTCTTCGGCCAAGATGTATTCGGCTATGCTGAGGACCGAACATCGGCGGTTCGATGGGGTCTAATTTCGCTGGCCCCAACGTTCGACGCAGGCGATGGCTGCAACTATTCGCGCTATTCTCGACATTTTATTGCCCCAAGCCCTGGCCCACAGGCCGGTTGTCAATCGGTGCATGTGGATTCTTTTTGCGATAGCGTTCTTCCAGTCTGGCATGGCTTTTACCACCTTGGCGCTGGAACCGGAAAGCTTCCGGGGCGGCTCGGATTGGCTGTGGGCCATCCTGTTCCCAATGCTCCTCCCCGCTTTCTTTATGGTGAATCGGCGCTTAGGTTGTGGCACTGCACCTTGCTGGACAAAAGCTGGTGGGCAAATGCCGGCAACGACAAAATTTAACCATGAAGCTCGTCTGCCTCGTTGGGGCAAGGCTCCGAGTGAGGCGGATAGCCAGGCCCTGATCATCGTTTCGTCAGCGTCACACGCTCAGATAGCAAGAGCGTACCGAAACCGGCAGGCCGCCCGTCGCGTGGCCACAAGGGTGTGTCCGGCAGGGATGCCGGACTCAAGCCTACAGGGAGGTATTCACAGCCTCCCTTGAGGCCACGCGATGGGCGGCTACAGCGCTCGCATGGACAACCCGTGCCAAAGCGGCGACCATGGCCGGAGAATGCTAATAGAAACAGGCGATTGCAATAGTTCAGAGTCAAACGAATCTAACGAAAACGACAGTCCAATCCCGTCCCAGCGGGAGTAGGGTCCAGAGGAGGATCGGCTATGTCTGACGAAAAAGTCTATGAGGTACCGCCCGAAGTAGCGAAGCACGCCCACATTAACGACGACCAGTATTTTGAGATGTACCGCCGTTCCGTCGAAGATACCGATGGATTTTGGGCAGAGCAGGCCAAAGCGTTCATCTCCTGGTTCAAGCCGTGGAATCGGGTGGCGCGGTGGGATTTTTCAAAGGGAGAGATCCGCTGGTTCGAGGGCGGCCAGCTCAACGCCGCGTATAATTGCCTGGATCGCCATTTGGAAACCCGCGGCGATCAGGTGGCCATCCTCTGGGAAGGTGACGAACCCGACGTTGATCGGCGCATCACCTATCGTGATCTGTACACGGAAGTCTGCCGATTTGCTAACGCGCTGAAAGCGCGCGGTGTGCAAAAAGGCGATCGCGTCTCGATCTATCTGCCGATGATTCCCGAGGTGGTGGTGGCGATGTTGGCCTGCGCTCGCATCGGTGCCGTGCACTCCGTGGTGTTCGGGGGCTTCTCGCCAGAATCTCTGAAAGATCGAATCCTGGATTCCGATTGTCGGGTGCTTGTCACGGCCGACGAGGGTCTGCGCGGTGGGCGTCCCGTGCCGCTGAAGGTGAATGCGGACAAAGCGCTGCACGACTGCCCCCATGTGCACACCGTGTTCGTCGTCAGGCACACAGGCCACAATGTGCCTTGGCTCACCGGCCGAGACGTGTGGTATCACGAGGCCACCGAAGCGGCTCCCGTTGAGTGCCCAGTGGAACCGATGGATGCCGAAGATCCCCTGTTTATCCTCTATACTTCCGGCTCCACTGGAAAACCCAAAGGTGTGTTGCACACCACCGGCGGTTATCTGGTTTATACCGCCATCACTCACAAGTACGTCTTTGATTATCACGCCGGCGATATCTACTGGTGTACCGCGGATGTCGGATGGGTGACGGGGCATAGCTATATCGTCTACGGGCCCCTGGCCAATGGTGCGACCACGTTGGTGTTCGAGGGGATCCCCACTTACCCGGACGCCGGGCGCTTCTGGCAGGCGGTGGATAAGCACCGAGTGAACATTTTCTATACTGCTCCTACCGCAATTCGCGCCTTGATGGGCCAAGGAGATCAGTTTGTTACCAACGCCTCGCGGAAAAGCCTGCGCGTGCTCGGTACGGTGGGTGAGCCCATCAACCCAGAAGCCTGGGAGTGGTACTATCAAGTGGTGGGCGAGGGCCGCTGTCCGATCGTTGATACCTGGTGGCAGACCGAGACCGGCGGCATCTTGATCACGCCCCTGCCGGGTGCCACGCCGCTTAAGCCCGGCTCCGCCACACGGCCTTTCTTCGGGGTTGTCCCGGAAATCGTCGACGCTGAGGGCAACGTGCTTGAGGGAACGGCCGAGGGTAATCTCTGCATTCGCCAGCCCTGGCCGGGCCAGATGCGCACCGTCTACGGGGACCATGAGCGCTTCATCACTACCTACTTCAGCGCCTATCCAGGGAAGTACTTCACCGGCGATGGAGCGCGGCGCGACGCTGATGGGTATTACTGGATTACCGGGAGGGTCGATGACGTCATCAATGTTTCTGGCCACCGAATGGGAACCGCCGAGGTGGAAAGCGCGCTGGTACTCCATGAGGCCGTGGCTGAGGCGGCTGTGGTTGGCTTCCCCCATCCGGTAAAGGGACAGGGAATTTATGCCTATGTGACGTTGATGGCGGGTATAGAACCGAGTGAGGCGTTGCAAAAGGAGCTAACCAGCCTCGTGCGTAGTGAGATCGGCGCCATCGCCACACCCGACGTGATCCAATGGGCACCCGGCTTGCCGAAGACGCGTTCCGGCAAAATCATGCGCCGAATCCTTCGCAAAATTGCGGCGAGCGAGCTGGATAGTCTGGGCGATACCTCCACGCTTGCCGATCCCTCCGTGGTCGACGATCTCATCGCTAACCGCGTCAGCAGCAGCTAACTCGAGGGACCATGGGATGAGATGAACTCCCTTTGAGGGCACTTGAGGCCACGACACAACGCGAGGAGGATGAAGCCATGGCGAGAAGCATATTAGTGGTCGATGACGAGCCGAATATCGTTCTTTCCCTTGAGTTTTTGATGAAGCAAGCAGGGTATGCGGTGCGCACTGCCTATGATGGGGAGGCAGCGCTTGAGGCGGTGCGGCAGGCGACCCCGGACTTGGTGCTGCTCGACATCAATATGCCGAAGCTCAACGGCTACGAGGTCTGCGCGGCGCTGCGTTCCCGGGCAGAGTGGAACGGCTTGCGCATCGTCATGCTGACGGCCAAAGGCCGTGATGTGGAACGGGAAAAGGGTCTGGCGATGGGTGCGGATGAATACGTTACTAAACCCTTCGCTACCCAAGAGGTGATTTCCAAGGTCAAGGAGCTGCTCGGGGACGTGGCTGCCTAACCGCCTGCCGCTAGCGAGACGAGAAAGTGCCTCGCTGGTCGGTTATGGTGAGCTCGTGGCCTCGGCTGTCTTCGAAAACGTGGTGCATCGCACCAAGCTCTGGCTTGCCTTCGCGGGTATCGTAATCCTTCAGTGGCTCGTTGTGGCCGGAGGATGGTGGATCCTCGACCCGAGGGGCGATTCTGGCAAGCACCTCGCGCTGGTCGCCTTTCTAGTGGCAAGCGCCTTTCTCCTGTCGGGCATCCTGGCTGGACTATGGGCCTATCTTTATGCCGCATTGTTGCGTCCGCTGCATGCGGTGGCCCGCGGGTTGCGCATCATTGGCCAAACCAATGCGATCCACAATCTTGAGCTGCCGTCCTCGCACCTGTTGGGGGATCTGCCGCAAGCCGCTCACGCTCTCGGTAGGGAGCTGCACAAGGCACGCGGGGAGGTGGCGCAGGCGTTAACGGCCGGCGCCGCGCATGCCGAAAAGCAAAAGGCGCAATTGGAGACCGTTTTGCGGGAGCTCCAAGAGGGTGTGCTGGTATGCGATGCCCGGGCGCGCATTCTTCTCTACAATCCGGCGGCACAACAGATCCTGGGCGATCCGCCGTCCCTTGGACTCGGACGCTCTTTGTTTCATCTGTGGCCCCGAACGGCGCTTGAGCACGCGTTGGATCTGCTTCGACATCGAAGCGCCTCGGTTGAGGCTCCCGCTCAGGCCGATCGGGAGGCGGAGTTCGTAAGCAGCGCCACGGAAACCGGGGTGTTGCTGCGTTGCCGGGTGCGGCTGTTGATGTCTGAAGCGGGTGCCGAATCCGGTTTTGTGCTGGCCTTCTCGGACTTCAGTCGTCAAATCGAGGCGCTGGTACAGCGCGACAATCTTTTGCGCCGGCTCATTGACGGTCTGCGGCGTCCGCTTGCGAACCTGCGGGCCGCCGCCGAAAACCTGGTCGCCTACCCGGATATGGACAGCGAGACTCGGAATCGCTTCCAAGCGATGATCGTGGACGAGAGCACCGCGCTCAGCGAACGGTTGGAGGAGGTGGTGCGGGACAGCCGCGCCCTGGTGGGGCACCAGTGGCTGATGGGTGACGTCATTTCTGCTGATCTCATCAACGGTGTCATCCGCCGGGTACAGAGCCATGGCGGCCCGAAGGTGACCATGGTGGGATTGCCATTGTGGGTGCATTGTGACAGCCATGCCATTCTGTTACTCATTGAACACTTGCTGAAACAGGTGAGCCAGCACGTGGGGACCCAAGCATTCGACATCGGAATGCGCCTGGGGGATCGGCGCGTGTATGTGGACCTGGCTTGGGAAGGGCCGCCCATTGCCGAGTCTATTTTAGAAGCATGGGTTGGGGAGCCCTTGCCGCACAGCATTGGTGCGCTCACCGTGCGCGACGTGGTTGAGCTTCACGGTGGCGAGCTGTGGAGTCAGCCGCACAACCGCTACGGCTGGGCGCTGTTAAGGATCCCGCTACCGAGTTCCACGCGGCAGTGGGAGATGCCGCGACAGCCCCTTCCTCCAAGACCCGAGTTTTATGACTTCGATCTGGTCAAGGCTTCCGAAATGCCGGCCGATCTAGCCAATCGCCGCCTTGCGCAGCTCGACTATGTGATATTCGATACCGAGACGACGGGTCTGCGGCCCTCAGCCGGCGATGAAATCATCTCGCTTGCTGGAGTACGCATCGTCAATGGCCGGATCTTGAGCGGGGAAATTTTCGAGCGCTTGATTAATCCCGGGCGCACCATTCCCCTGAAGTCGGTACGCTTCCACGGCATTACCGACGAGGTGGTGAAAGACAAGCCCCCGATTCAGGTGGTTTTGCCCCAGTTCAAGCAATTCGTTGGCGATGCGGTATTAGTCGCTCACAACAGTGCCTTCGATATGCGCTTCATTCGGTTCAAGGAGCCGGAGCTGGGGATTCGGTTCGACAACGTGGTCCTCGATACATTGTTGTTGTCGGTCTTTCTTCATGACCACGCCGTGGACCATACCTTAGACGGTATCGCGCAACGCCTCGGAGTCGAGGTGTCGGGTCGTCATTCAGCCCTGGGAGATTCTCTCGTCACCGCTCAGATTTTCTGGCAACTGGTGGGGTTGTTGCAGGAACAGGGAATTACCACTCTCGGGCAAGCCCTGGCTGCTTCCGAGGGAGTGGTCGAAGTGCGAAAGCAGCAGCAGAAATTCTAGATGACCAGTCACGAACGCACCACCCCGCGTTTGGTCGCTTTGGCTGCACTCGGTAGCCTGCTGTTGAATTACCCTATCCTGTACCTGTTCGGCAGCCACGGTCTGATGGGGGCAATCCCCGTGCTTTATCTGTATCTGCTGGTTACCTGGGGTCTGCTCATCCTGATCACGGCACTTGTTCTCGAGGCGCGCCCCGTGGGACGCTCCGTGAAAAGACCGGCGGTCGCTAAGGAGGCGCCCCGGCGCAATGCTTGAAGGCTGGACCCTCCTTGTCGTTTCGTTTGCCTATCTTGGATTGCTGTTTGGCATTGCCTACTACGGAGACAAGCGCGCGGATCAGGGCCGATCCATCATCGACAACCCCTATGTCTATTCTCTCTCGATCGCTGTCTATTGCACGGCATGGACCTACTACGGAAGCGTGGGCCAGGCGGCGAGCAGCGGCATCAACTTCCTGCCGACCTATCTCGGCCCGACCTTGATCGCCATTCTTTGGTGGGTCGTTCTGCGCAAAATCATCCGCATCGCGAAACAGCAGCGCGTGACCTCCATCGCGGATTTCGTTGCCTCGCGCTACGGCAAGAGTGCGGTTCTTGCCGGGCTGGTGACCATCATCGCCGTGGTCGGCATTGCACCCTATATTTCCCTGCAGCTAAAGGCTATCGATACCAGTTACTTCGTGCTTTCTCACTATCCTGAACTCACCATGCCGAACCGTGGAGTTGAGTCTGCCTGGTGGCAGGACACGGCCCTCTATGTTGCTTTGCTGCTGGCCACCTTCAGTATTCTCTTCGGCACCCGACATATCGATGCCACAGAGCACCACGAAGGTATGGTGGCCGCCATCGCATTCGAGTCCATCGTGAAGCTGCTGGTATTTCTTGCCGTTGGCATTTTTGTCACCTTCGGCCT
>JAGTVB010000385.1 GCA_018224385.1 Gammaproteobacteria bacterium | reverse complement strand
TACAAAAATCGATCAAGATGTTGCGGGACGTAAGCCCGCATTAGAGAAGTTGAATTCCTTGTTTTCTGGCGTTCATGTGAATCGGCTGGGGAGTCACTGCTGGATCCACGGTAAGGACGTCAATCCTCTGCTCACCAATTGTGAGCTGCAAAGCGGCGTTCATGCGGGCCGCACGCATGAGACGATCGGCGAGTGGTTGGGTAGTCTCCACCAAAAGGTCGATGTCCCCGCCTTTCAGCGTATCGTCGATCCGGGACCCAAATAGCCACACGCGCACGTCTTGGCCAAAGTGCTCGCGCGCCGCCCGACGGATGGCATCAATTTCCCGCTCGGAAAGCCGCATGTCAGCTTGTCCTCATAGAGGCGCTGGGCCATCGGCGCCCAATATCTGAAATCCCTCGGCAGCCGCAGCGCGATTAAGCTGGCGATCAAAGGAGCTGAACGAGACGGTTACCTCCGTCGCTTGCCCGCGCAGGCGTATGGCGGCTTCCAGATGAATCGCATCGAATCCGCGTAGAGCGTGCTGCAGCGCGAGCGCGCCGGCCTTAATCTCATCGACGTCGACCACAGCGAAATCCTCCCACTGCTGAGTTAACGCCTCGTGAATGCGTATGAGTGCTGGTTTATCCAGATCGCCGTTGCGATGCCTTCTTGCAAAGGCGGCGACTGCCTCGGGATACGCAACTCGAGAGGTAGCAATTAGCTCCGCATCCTCCGCCCAGCATTTCACGTCCTTCGTGTGTTCTTCATCAATATAGAGCTTTACCAGACTACTCGTATCGAAGTAGAGGATCACCGCCTATCCTCTACCACCGTTTCAGCAATCGCTTTACCCTTGCTATGGATCCCTTGAATGCCAGCAGGTTTACTGCCGCTCCAACGGACCTTATTCTCCGCCACTAGCCGCTGCATGACGCGCCGCTCCCGACTAATGGGAACGATTTCAGCCACTTCGACGCCGCGGTCAGTCACGACGATGCGTTCTCCTGCACGCACCTTCGACAGGTACTCACTCAAATGTGATTTGAGTCCACGAATTCCAACTCTTTGCATAAGTTTAGGCCTCTCAATGTAGTCATGAAATATTTTATTTATGTGACTACATATGGGCAAGCCTCCGTCGCCAAGGCAGCAAATCAGAGGCTTGTTTCGGCGAGGTTCGGTTCGAAGGCGGCTGCTAAGGGCCAATCGCCCGCGACTCACTCAAGGCCGAGCTTCTGCAGTCGGTAACGCAGCGCGCCAAAGGTGATGCCCAGCACTTTCGCCGCCGCGGTCTTGTTCCAGCGGGTCTGTTCCAGCGCCCTGACGATGGTGTCCTTCTCCACCGATACCAGGAACGCATCTAGGTCGGCCCCAGCCGGTACCATCGCAGGGGTTTCTGGGCCAACGGATCGCGCCGCCTCCTCTGCCGTTTCTAGACCCAGCGCATCCACATCGATAATGTGACCCTCACACAGGGTCAGGGCGCGCTCCAAAATATTCTCGAGCTCACGCACATTGCCCGGAAAATGATACGCCCGAAGTGCAGCATGCGCTGCTTCCGATAACGCGGCTCCGGCAGGACCCGCATCGCGCGCTAGGCGTGCGAGGATATGCTCGGCGAGCAGGGGGATGTCCTCGGCGCGTTCGCGAAGCGCCGGCAGATGAAGCTCGATAACATTGATGCGGTAATAGAGATCTTGGCGAAGCCGCCCCTCCCGCACCAGCGCATCGAGATTGCGGTGGGTGGCGCTCAAGATGCGCACATCGACCGGCGCCTCCCTTGGATCGCCCACGGCCCTTACGGACTTCTCTTGAATGGCGCGCAACAGCTTCACCTGCATGTGGATCGGCAGATCGGCGACCTCATCCAAGAATAAAGTGCCGCCGTCGGCCGCCTGGAACAACCCCAATTTATCCGCGACGGCCCCCGTGAAGCTGCCTTTCTTGTGACCGAAGAACTCGCTTTCCATGAGCTCCTCGGGAATGGCGCCGCAGTTGACCGGAACGAAGGCGCGCTCGGCCCGCGGCCCCTGCTCGTGGATCAGGCGCGCGGCAAGCTCTTTGCCCGTTCCTGATTCACCGCTGATGTAAACCGGGGCCTGACTGCGGGCGAGCTTGGCGATCGTCTGGCGCGTCGCTTCGATCGCTCGGGAATTGCCGATAAGCAAGCGACCGGGCTTGCGCGGTCGGTCGGAGAGCTTCACCGCGGTCATCACCAGACCCCGCAAAACCTTCAGATCCACCGGCTTTGAGACGAAGTCAAAAGCACCCGCTTTTAACGCCTCGATGGCGAGTTCCATGTTGCCATGGGCGGTAATTACCGCGATGGGCATTTGCGGAGAAAAGCGCTGCGCAAAGCGGACCAGATCGATGCCATTGCCATCGGGGAGCCGCATGTCGGTAAGACAGAGATCGAAGGCAGCACCTTGCAGCGCCTGTCGCGCCTGGGCCAGGTTAGCGGCGCAGGCTGTAGTGATATCCATGGCCGCCAGCGTCATGCCGAGAAGCTCTCGAATGTCGGGCTCATCGTCGACGATTAGGGCAAGTGGCTGGGTTTTCAAAGAGGAGACTCCCTTCGTCTTGAGTCGGAAAACGTGATGCGGAAACAGCACCCATTCCCCTCAGAAGGTAATAGATTCAACGTCGCCTGATTCGCTTCGCAGAGCTCACGTGCAAGATAGAGTCCGAGTCCGTTGCCTTCAGAGACCGTGGTGTAAAAGGGCTCGAAAACCGATTCTGCGTTGTTGGCGGAAATGCCAGGACCGTTATCCACGACTTCCAAGTAGGCCCGTTCGGTTTCACTCGCTATGCCCGCTCTCAACGTTATCCGAGGATTCGGTCCGCCGTGACGTATCCCATTCTCACAAAGATTCCACAGCACCTGATGCAGCTGGCTGGGATCGAAGCGCACCGGTAGCTGCGCCGGCGTCACCGTGAGGGACATTTGTTCCTCGACAACCGGGCGGTCGGCCACAAATTCATCGACAAATCCGACCAGCCACTCTTGGAGCGGCACTCTCTCTGGGATTGAGGGCTGGCGCCGACTTACCTGCAGCACATTCTCGATGATGCCATTCACCCGTCGGGAGTTGTCCTGAATGATTCCAACCAGCCGCCGACCCGATGCGTTTAGCTCCGACAGCTCCGCCAGTAGCTGCCCCGCATGGCTGATGGCCCCGAGCGGGTTTCGTATTTCGTGGGCGATGCTCGCAGTCAGGCGCCCCAGAGAGGCCAGCTTCAGCCGCTGTGCACGCTGGCGCATTGCCGAAGCGTCCTCTAAGAAAACGAGCGTAGCCGCCCTGCGGGTGCGACCCAGCCTGGCAAAAGACGCCAACACCTCGATGGCAGCGCGCCCGGGCCGAAACAGTTGCGGCGGCATGCAGTCGTCTTGCCGCCAGGCCGTTAGCCTGCCGGCGAAGTCGGGCGAGATGTCCGCAAGGCGCCGGCCGATTGCTTTGTGATGGGGGTCAAGGCCGAGTAATGCCCTTGCGGATTCGTTCATTAACCTCACCTGGCCATCCGTATCCACGACCACGATTCCCGACTGCATGCGCTCGATAATGTGCTCGTTGAGGGCGGCCAGATTGGCAAGATCAATACCCTGCCGGGTGGCGAGCGCTTCGGTCGTGCGGATACGCCGCGCCAGCAGATAAAGAAAAAAGGCCGTGGCGAAAAATGCGGCGCCGAGGATCCCGGCTTCAACATAACGGGTTCCCGATGGGCGCTGATAAAGGGTGGCAAAGATTTGCTCCACCAGGACCGCCAGGGTGGCCAGCGCCGCAAACAGAATGGCGATGCGCCCCTGCGTGAGAATGCTGCCCCCGGCGACGGCGACCAGCAGCAAGATACCAAAGCCACTGGTAATACCACCGCTGGCGTGCATCATCACCGAGAGCGCAACGATATCGGCAGCAACTTGGAACAACGCCTGCAGATCGAAGGCGGGAAGCCGCCAATGGATGGTAAACTGGCTGATTATGCCAAAGCACAGGTAGATTGCTGCTGTTACCGCAAACAACCGGTGGTCGGCATCCTGTGACGGCAGGGGCGCGAGATCCCAGAGGGCAAGGATTACAAACAGACCGGCGAGCGTCGTTCGGTAGAGATTGAAATAACGAAGCGGGCCCCACTCTCGAGCGGAGGCGGAAGCCGCGTTGGGGAAGAGGCCTGGAGTCGGCTGATGCACCGCCGTGGCTTGAAGCGCCATGGTTACCGGTACCCGCGTTGGCGGATGAGGGACGCATTGCTTGAGAGCTTGTGAATAAACCGACTGCGCCCCCCGATAGCGGCGTTAGGTGGTGGCTCGCCACCCCTGCGCCTTGCGACTCCGGCACTCGCGACGTTTTTCCAGCAGCTTCTGCCGCCCGGCGATTGGACGGGCGCTTCGCTCCTCGGTTATTCTATGCGCCGCGGCGCCATTGCATTTGCATTGCGTAGGTCGCCGAAATCACGAAAAACTTTAATAATGCGGAAGGTATGGACCATGAACCTTCACGAATATCAAGCGAAGCAGCTACTTGCAAGTTACGGAATCCCCGTGCCCGAGGGAGGGCCGGCCCACTCGGCGGAAGAGGCGCGCGAACGCGCCAAGGCCTTGGGTGGCGAGCGCTGGGTGGTCAAAGCCCAAGTGCATGCCGGCGGTCGAGGCAAAGCCGGCGGAGTCAAGCTCGTCAACAGCAAAGACGAGGCGGGCACTGTTGCCGAGGCCCTGCTCGGTACACGACTGGTTACTCGCCAAACAACCGCCGCGGGTCAACCCATAAATACCGTGCTTGTGGAAGCGGCCCAGGATATCTCGCGGGAGCTTTATCTGAGTCTGCTCGTTGACCGGGCCAAGGCACGCGTGGCCATCATTGCCTCGGCGGCAGGCGGCATGGACATCGAAGAGGTCGCCGCCAAAGAACCGGAAAAGATCGTCACGGTGTACATCAATCCGGCGGCGGGGCTGCAGGGGTATGAGATCCGACGCATCGGTTTTGCCTTGGGGCTCGATGGAAATCAGCGCAAACAGCTGGGCAAGATCCTTCAAGGCTTCTACAAGCTGTTTCTAGAGAAAGATCTAAGCCTGTTGGAGATCAACCCCATGGTGGTGTCCGGAGCGGGTGACCTGCTGTGCCTGGACGCCAAGATCAATATCGACGACAACGCGCTCTTCCGGCACACGGACCTTGACGCGCTGCACGATACCAGCCAGGAAAATGCGAAGGAAACGCAAGC
Organism: Gammaproteobacteria bacterium; assembly: GCA_018224385.1. Taxonomy (GTDB): domain Bacteria; phylum Pseudomonadota; class Gammaproteobacteria; order HK1; family HK1; genus JAGTVB01. The sequence goes on along the minus strand of JAGTVB010000385.1, from coordinate 3,160 downwards.
CAAGCAGTGGGATCTCAATTACATCGCTCTTGATGGCAACATCGCTTGTATGGTCAACGGTGCCGGTCTAGCGATGGCCACCATGGACCTCATCAAGCTGCACGGGGGCGAACCCGCCAACTTCTTGGATGTGGGAGGTACCACAAACGCAGAAAAAGTGGCGGAAGCGTTCAAGATCATACTCTCCGACGAAAAGGTGAAAGCCATACTGGTCAACATCTTTGGCGGTATCGTGAGATGCGATCTGATCGCCGAGGGAATAATCAAGGCAACCAAAGAAATCGGCGTTGACCGGCCCGTCGTGGTTCGGCTGGAAGGAACTAATGTGGAACGCGCACGCGAGCTTCTTGACGCCAGCGGTCTCGAGCTGATTTCGGCGGGCTCGCTCACCGAAGCGGCCGAAAAAGTCATCGGCTCCATCCAATAGACCGCCATTAACCACAGGTTAGCACCATGAGCATCTTCGTTGATAAGAATACCAAGGTGATCTGCCAAGGGTTCACAGGAAACCAGGGAACCTTTCACACCGAACAGGCCATCGCCTACGGAACCAACATGGTCGGCGGCGTTACGCCTGGCAAGGGCGGTACAACCCACCTGGGGCTGCCCGTATTTGATACGGTGCATGATGCAGTCAAGCAGACCGATGCGCAAGCGAGCGTCATCTATGTTCCCCCACCCTTTGCTGCCGATGCGATTCTCGAGGCAGCCGACGCCGGAATTCGGCTGATCGTGTGCATCACAGAAGGCATCCCCGTTCTGGATATGATGACGGTAAAGGCGACGCTCCAGAGTTATCCCGAAAGCCGCCTTATCGGCCCGAACTGCCCGGGAGTGATCACCCCCGGCCAATCCAAGATTGGGATCATGCCGGGCCATATCCATAAGCCGGGCGTGGTCGGCGTGGTATCCCGCTCCGGGACCTTAACCTACGAAGTCGTATTTCAAACGACCTTGAACGGGCTCGGGCAAAGTACGTGCATCGGAATTGGCGGTGATCCGCTGAACGGAACGAACTTCATCAGCTGCCTTGAGCGCTTCCAAGCCGACGATCAAACCAAAGGAATCATCATGGTCGGTGAAATTGGAGGGACGGCCGAGGAGGAAGCCGCGGAGTTCATAAAGGAGAATGTAAGCAAGCCCGTGGTAGCCTACATCGCGGGGGTTACCGCACCGCCGGGGCGCCGCATGGGACATGCAGGAGCCATTATTTCCGGGGGCAAAGGTACCGCGGATGCCAAATTCGAGGCCTTGGAATCCGCTGGCGTGCGAACCGTACGCTCGCCGGCAGAGATTGGCAACGCCATGCTTGAACGCATCGGCGCCTAGCGTCTCGTCGCACCATCCCTTGGCGGGGGGCGATCCGCCGAAGTCGCCTTCGGCTTCGGCGTCGTCCCCAGAAGCGGTTTCAAAAAATGTCGTGGGCGCCGGAGTCGCAAGGCCCACCGTGGCGAGCCATCGCGCCACGCTGCCATGACACGTGCAGTCATTTGTGGAGCAGCTTCGTAACGGCTTCGCCTCCTGACCGGTCCCGCATTCGCTGTCCACCGCTAGCACCTTGGGTCTGGCGCGTTTGGTCACGCCGCCCACCGTTCCCTGGCCCCGATTCGCGCTTGGATGAAGTCGGATAAACCCTGTAGGCTATAGCTGTTATCGGAGCGTATCCCTAAAGCAGTCCCGGTTTTAGGGAACACACCGCCACTGGAGAAACTGGGATGAAAAAAATCGAGGCCATTGTGAAGCCATTCAAGCTGGATGACGTTCGCGAGGCGTTGTCCGAGATCGGTATTACCGGTATGACCGCCACCGAGGTGAAGGGCTTTGGACGCCAGAAGGGCCACACGGAATTGTATCGCGGCGCTGAATACGTCGTTGATTTCCTGCCGAAGGTGAAAATTGAGGTGGTCGTCGCGGACGAGCAGGCCGATAGCTGCATCGAAGCCATTATGCAATCGGCCCGCACCGGGAAAATCGGTGACGGCAAAATCTTTGTCACGTCAGTGAATAAAATTGTACGTATTCGCACAGGGGAGCTGGACCGCGATGCTATTTGAGAGGGCGCGCTTACGGGCGCATCGAATGCTCGCGCCCACGCTGCGTCAGCTGCTCAATCTTCCGGGTTTCATGATGATCAGGGTAATTTAGCTTAAGCACCCGCAGCGCATCCTTGGCGAGTGCATCGAGTTCCAAATTAGCATAGGCTTTGGCCATGACCACCAGAGCATCCGGTGTCGCAGTGCTCTGTGGGTAGCGCTCGAGGACATACTTACCACGGTTCACGGCGGCAACGAATGCTCCCCGGCGCAGGTAATAATCCGCAACATGGAGCTCATAGCGGGCCAGCTGATTGCGAAGGTATCCCATGCGACGGGAGGCATCCGCAGCATACGCACTTTCCGGAAATCGCTGAGTAAGCTCCGCGAAGTCTTGAAACGCTTGTTGCGCCGCCACAGGATCACGCTGTGAACCGTCAATAGGCAGATAGCGCTCGACAATTCCGCGGCCCTGATGGAAGTTGGTTAGCCCTTTAATGTAATAGGCGTAATCCACGTTCGAATGCCGAGGATGTAGCTTGATAAATCGATCGGCGGCCGCAATAGCGGAAGCGGGTTCCTCATATTTATAGTAGGAGTACGCAATCTCAAGCTGGGCCTGCTCGGCGTACGGACCAAAGGGATAACGCGATTCCAGCTTTTCATAATAATCGATGGCCGTCTGGTAATCACCGCCCTCACGGGCCTTCTTTGCCTCCTCATAGAGGCGCTGAACTGGCCAGTCTTCGGTGATGTCATCGCTCTTGCCAAGCATTCCGCAACCGCCCAAGAGCAGCAACAGCACCAGCAGGCCAGCACGCCGATATAATTGCGACATGGATTCCCTCATCTCATTGCTCGTGATTTCCAAGGGGCTGTTTTAAGAATGCCGATAGCCGCGCCAGAGCCGCTAATCGCGACCGTGCCAAAGGAGCTCGCAGGGGCTCGCTTCGACCAGGCCCTGGCTCAGCTCTTTCCCGATTATTCTCGAACACGCCTGGCACATTGGGTCCGCATGGGGCGAATTACGGCGGGGACCAAAAAACTCTCCCCTAAGAGTCGACTCCAAGGCGGTGAACAGGTTCAGCTGCATCCTGCCCCCCTTGAGAGCCCCAGCTGGACACCGG
>JAGTVB010000384.1 GCA_018224385.1 Gammaproteobacteria bacterium | reverse complement strand
CTGCTACACCACCCGATAGCGGCGTTGGGCGGTGCTCGCTCCTCGCCTATCTATCTGATATGTCTCGTCGCTGCGCGCCGTCCGCCTTGCTCTCGGGCTGCTCGCGACGGTTTTTTCACAACCTCTCCGGGGTGGCATCCTGTGCGTACCCTGGGCGAGCAAGGCTTCGGCCTGGGTGGACAGCACCGGCCTTGGCCGCCGGCCTCCAACACGCCAGGTGACCCAACCTCTTGACCCGCGCCGGCTCAGTCCTCTAACGCAACCGGTGTCACGAAGCCCGGCGGCTTGAGCGCAAGCACTGAACAATCGATCTGCTCGAGAATGGTTTCGGCGGTATTACCCATGATGAATCCGCGAATGCCGGTGCGCGCCACGGTGCCCATGACCACAAGGTCCGCGTCGATCCGCTTCGCCAATGCCGGAATCTCCTTTCGGGCCGGGCCCTTCAGCAGGTGCAGCTGGGGTTTGAGATAATCCATGGCGTCTTGCCCCAGGTCACTGCCCACCTGCTGCATCAGCGCATCCAGAAGCCGAGCGTGCTGGCCCCGCACCTGTTCGATATAAGCATCGACCTCGCTGTCTGGACGCCTCATGAACGCCCCGTGGCGCATGGCGCTCTCGCCAATCGCATCCCAGGCATGCACGACGTGCAACTCGGCAAATTCCGACACCGCAAGGGAGCCGGCCATTTGCATGATCAAGCCATTTAACCCCAGCCGTGCTTCCAGTTCCGCCGGCGGGTAGTTGTTGTCCACATCCACTGCCGCCAGGATGCGTTGGTAAGATTTCGGCGTGTCGGAGTTGATGAGCCAGACCGGGCACGGACACTTCCGCAGTAGGTGAATATCGTCACCGGTGAAAATCCGTTTTAGCCAATTCGGGGATTCAGGGCACTTGATCACCAGATCATGCCCGTTGCGCAACACCTCTCGGATGATTTCCAGGAACGGAATGCCTGCCAATACCTTGGCGTCCATTCTGATCCGTGCGCGGTAAGGATCGATACTGGCTTCCAGCACCTGAGCATGGGCGTGCGCCAATTTGGCCTGGAGATCGGCCGGGATAGGACCGCCCTCAGGCATTCCGATACCGGCCGTAATGCGCTCGGTTACCGTGGCCACCGTCAGCCTGGCCTGGTTGCTTTCCGCCAGCGCAACAGCGCGTTCAAGGGCGCACTGGCAAGCGCCTTCGGGTTCCATCACGCAAAGGATATCTTTGAATCGCTTCATCTCATTGACCTCCTTCCGAAAACCGCAGAACTATTCGAACACCCGGGCAGCGAATCGCTGCGCTGCCTCGAGTTCCGATACCAAGCCCTTCTGCGCATCCAGAACACCGTTGCAAACGGCCCGCGCCGGCCTCGGCGCTCAAGGTCCTCCTAAAATTTCAGGATGCACCCTCATTGTAAGGTTCCTCGTGGTCTTTGCAGAGTGACGTGCCCACGTTCTCGGCTGCCTCAGCCCGAGGGCCCTTGGTTGCAAGCGGGCCATGGAGGTTGGTAGCTATTGGGGCAGGCGGTAGAGCGTTCGGGAGGACCCTTCCAGGCAGCGCTTCATGGCCAGGAGGCCAGACGCTCGATTGGTTGCCGAGGGCCATGTTGGGCAAGCCGTGACCGGCCGCGGTGACGTGCTCGCGGGCGCCCACCCTGACCACGCGTCAGGGCTAACGGCGCCGCAGCGGTGCGGCAGGGACATTCGCGTGCGTCGCTTAAATTTCTCGTATAACGTTTAACAGAGGGTAGAACGCGGCACCGATTTAACCCGTATGCTGCATCGCTGCGCGCCGCCCGCCTTGCTAACCGACCGCGCACTGCGCCTTTTGCACTACCTCTCGTTAACGCAGATCTCCCGTGCCGATCTCGGTCGGCAGTGTTCTGGCTTATCGAATGGCCGTAGGGAGAAAATTAGCTTGAGGTGGCGAGCCCCTTCATCATGCCCGGTATGATCACCTCATCAAATGCCTGGTGCCAGGCCTGAGCGTGCTCGGCAGTCCAGTCATGGCCGTATTCCTCGCCGAGCACCTCGATAAAAACCGTTTTGAAATTCTGCAGATCTTCTCTCTGTAAACCGTAGGACTTGTGATGATCACCGACGCGTTCGATGTGCGGTTCCACCACCGAGGTGCTATCGGCCACGCGCGCCACGAGGCTGATGGTACGCACCATCTTCTTCATTTGCGCATCCATTGAACCCGGAAAAAACTTCTTGTACTCAGGAAACCGCTCGAAGAAGCGTTGATAAAAATGCTCTATGACTTCGTAATGCCTTTTGTGAAGTGAGTCCCATACTTCCCCGATGCGCTCTACGTTCATCACGCGCCTCCCTCAGTCCAAGCCCAACGCGAATGGATGTCGCTGTGGTTTGCAGCCGCCCAAGTCAATTGTAGTTCGTCTGCGCACGCAGTTGTTTGCCAAGGGATGATACCATTAACGCGGCCGCTTCTGAACGACGCTTAACCTTGCAGAGTCGGGTCCGCTTGTGACAGGTAGGGGTACAGTGTTTCCTCCCGAGTAGTTCAATGCCTGATACTCAAAGCTCGGATGTTACCGCCCGACGCCTGCGCCTCGGTGCATTGCTCATCGCTGCAATCCTCCTGGTTTGGTATGGCGTGCCGTGGCTTGCCTCTCTGTGGGTACGGTTCGAGGCCGAGCCGCGGGCGGTGACACCCCGCGGCGATCTGGCAGGCGACGAGCAGGCGGCCATTGAGATTTTCCGCCGGGTGAGCCCATCGGTGGCCTTTATCACAACCGCGGGATGGCGCTTTGACCTGTGGTCGCGAAACGTTCAACAAGTGCCACAGGGGACGGGTTCCGGTTTCGTTTGGGATCATCATGGACACATCGTGACCAATTACCATGTGATTCAAAATGTCGCCGCGGCACAGGTCCGGCTCAGCAATCAACGCGTTTACAAGTCGGTGCTGGTGGGGGCGAGTCCGGAGCACGATCTGGCGGTGCTTCGCATTAGCGCTCCCACCGGAGGCCTGGAGCCGGGGCCTATTGGAGCAAGCAGTGATCTACAAGTGGGGCAGAAAGTATTTGCCATTGGCAATCCCTTTGGCCTGGATCATACTTTGACGAGCGGGGTCATTTCCGCATTGGATCGAGCCATCCCGACGGAACAAGGCGGCACCATCGAGCACCTTATCCAGACGGATGCGGCCATCAACCCCGGAAACTCGGGCGGGCCCCTCATCGACAGTGCGGGGCGCGTCATCGGAGTCAACACCGCCATCTTTACCCTTTCTGGCGCCTATGCTGGCATTGGCTTTGCCGTTCCCATCGATACGGTGAATCGGGTCGTGCCCCAGATCATTGCTTTTGGCCGTTACGTGCGGCCCTCACTGGGTATTACAGTCGACGATGCGGTCAGTGAAGCCTTGACCGAGGAACTTGAGGTGTGGGGTGTGTTGGTTGTCTCGGTGAATCCTGGCTCGCCTGCGGCCGCCGCGGGATTGCGGGGCACTCGACTGACCTCCGATGGCCGCATCATTGCGGGCGATGTCATTCAGTCCATCAACGGCAAGCCGGTTCGAACCAGCAATGAACTGCTCGGCTTGCTGGACGACTACACCGTGGGCGATACCGTCCAGGTCACTATCTACCGCGCGGGAAACACCAGAGACATCCCGGTGCTGCTGGAAGCCTCCCGGTCCTGAGAGGCCACTTGGCAAATTTCGCGCTGGTCCCAGGGCCGTTGTGCGGCGGCTCCGGCGGACATGGCCAGGAGCATTTTGACCCGCCATGCGCTGATTCCGAAGGGGCAAGTTCGGGGATGGGCGAGCACTGCTCATGAGTACTGGCCTGAACGCCACGCTGCGGTTGTTGCCAGCGCGCGCCTTGCGCTGCTGACGCGCGCGGCATCCTTGGACTTGGAATAACTTCGCAATCGTGTGTATATGGGATTGTTGACACTTCATTAAAGTAGCAGTATTGTGGTGTTGTGGCTTTCATTGCAGCCTTACAGAGTAGAGGCTGATGGTTGCACACCGATTATCCGGTCGGGTGTCAACACGGAAACCACGGAGAGCGATCGTAGGCCCGCAGGCCATTCTGCCGGGCCTTTTTTTAGAGAGGCGGCGCAATCTAGAACGGGGTTGTCTTAAACCCTAGCAAGCCGATTCGCCGGTGACTCTGAGCAGATCGCCGCGGTGTACGGCATCTTTCAAAATTGAAAGGGTGGTTTCGCTTGGCGTGCTTCCTTCCCGCTGGTACCCCACTTTCTCGCCCGAAACGCTGAGGATGGTAAGGCGATAGCCTGCGATTCGCTCACGATGGCTCGATTCACCATCGATCCCTGCCCGTTTCAGGGTGGCTTCAAAGACATCTCCTGGCCGAATCGTCATGACTTGCTCCACTCGATGTGGTACGACCCAACGAGGGGCCAAGTAAAGGGCGGTTTGCTGCCCGCCAGCACGGATCATAGCGGGTCGAGGCGGTTAGCGATACGATCGCATTTGTCCGATAATCACCCCTTGAATCTGCACGCGTTCCGGAGCGAGCGTCATGGGTTGCAGGTCTCGATTGGCCGGGTAAAGCACAATTTCACCGGGGCGCTGGACTATGCGCTTGAGGGTCGTTTCGTATCCATCGATTAGGGCCACGACGATCTCTCCGTTGCGCGCTTCTTTGTGCTGCTCAATGATGACCCAATCCCCATCCAAGATGCCGTCCTCGATCATGGAATTGCCCTTGACCTGCAGGACATAGCATGGCTTATCACGCAGTAAGTGCGGTGGGACCCCGATGTGCTCGGGCAGCGCTATGGCCTCGATTGGCCGACCGGCCGCGATGAATCCGAGTAGAGGCAGTTGTACGGGCTCGCGTTGCGGGGGTATCCGCACCTGAACGCCGCGCTGTTTGCCATGCATGGGGTCCACCAAGCCGGCCTCCACCAAGGCTTGAACGTGTTTGTGCATGGAACCTCGAGAGCGCAGGTTGAGGGCTGCGCACAATTCCTCCAAAGTGGGCGCCGGTAGCGAGTTCTCTTGCCGTTCCCGCAGATACTGGTATACCGATTGTTGTCGGCGGGTGAGTGAAGAAGGTGCTTTCATTTACTATGTCCTCCATCTGTTCTCTTTTTGGCAAGATAGAACAAATATAGAACTATCGCAAGAGGGACGGGAGGCCGCGCGCCGATGACCGGTCGTGGCGCGCTGCAATGGGCCGCGCCGAGCGGTTGCCACTGCTGGAACCGCCTTGCCTTGGCACGCGCGGGTGGTCGGAGGCCTTGAATAACCTATACTTTCGGAGTTAGAAGAGCTTTCTGGGGGCATACCGAGCATGGCTGGAAGCATTCTGTTCGAAATACAAGGCGCCGATGAGCAGGGAAGCGCGCTGCGGGTGGCGCCAACAGAGTGGCTCAGGTCGCTTCCGCCGGGCGCGCAGATCACGGAAGTGAAAACGTACTTGCGTGATCTCAAAGGGGTGTATGAACGTACCGCCGACGCCACGGAACAAGCACGGCTCGCTCAGATCATCGCTGCGGTTCGAGACTATGTCGAGGAGATTGGCGACTGAAATCAACCGTGCCTAGGGCGACCAACCGAGCGTTGGCAGTTACTGCTCAACTACTCTGTAGCAAGGGTAGGCATTGTTGAAATACCTTTTCAGGAGTGAGTTGAGGAGGCTTCGTCCCCCCTGCAGGTGCCACTGGGGCGGCCGGCCCGCGTATGTAGCGCCTTGCATTGGCTTGGGCTTGGGATGTAGGCCGCGCGCATCGGCGAAGGGTCGGCCGGCGAACGACGCTGTCCGGGCGTCGTATGCGGCCCCGGGTGCCACCGCGGAACGAACAGCCGAGGGCTAACAAACGACGATGAAATGGACCATCGCTTCCAAGATTGCCACCATTTTTTCTTGCCTGGCGCTGGTGGGTACCCTGATCGTCGGTCTTGTCATCACTGAGGGTAGCCGCGTTCTGCTGATGGATGCCTCGGCCAAGCGACTGAGTCATACAGCGCAGATCGTTCAGATCCGCTTCACCGATATCTTGGAGGAGCTGCGTAGCGATGCCGCTTTTCTGGCAAGGACACCGGCCGTGCAAGACATTGCCGCGCGCGAGGCGCTCTCGGTGACCTTACCCGCGGCAACCGCAGCAGAGGTCACCCGGCGAGAGCTGGTTCAGGCGAGTTTTCGGGTGTTTTTGGAGAGCCGTCCTTGGTACCAGACGATTGGCTTGGCGGCCAGTGTCGATAATGGCCGGGAGTTAGTGCGCATCGAGCGCGATCAAGGCGGGATGGTCGTCGTACCGGAAAGCCAGCTGACGCAACAGGGCAACCTTCGGCATTTCCGCCGAGCGATGGCGCTGCCTGAGGGCCAGCTGTATCTCTCGCCGGTGGCGCTAAAGCGCGCCGGGGAGCATATCGTCGAGCCCCATCTTCCGGTGATGCACGCCGCGATGCCGGTCGATACGCCGGCTGGCCATCGTTTCGGCGTGCTGCATATCAGCATCAATATGGGGCTGGTGTTTAAGGTACTCGACGATCTGGTCGATCCCGAGGCCGTGCTGTACATCACCAATCACCTGGGAGATTTTCTCCATCACCCGGAGCCCGCGAAAAGCTTCGGTTTCGATCTTGGACACCGGTACACGCTGCCGCAAGCGCTTCCTCAGACCAAAGTACTCTTCAGCGGAGCCAAGGACGCGATGCTCCTGGATAATGTGCAGTGGCAGCCAGAGGAGCCTCAGATTGGTTATTTTGAGCGCTCTACCATCGGCCAGGGGACGCAAACGAGACCTTTGATAATCGGCGTGATGTCGCCCCGCGCGGTCGTGCTCAGCGAACTCAATGCCGTCAGGCAGCGCAGCGCCGCGTACACGTTATTGTTTGCCCTTGCCGGCATCGGGCTGGTGCTGTTCGTATCACACCGGCTGACGGCGCCGTTGCGCCAGATTACCCGCGCCGTGGCACGCTTCAGCCGCGGTGATAGCCATGTTCCGCTGCCCTATGGCGGCAGCGACGAGATTGGGATTCTGGCGGATAATTTCCGCTTGCTGGCCGAGCGGGTAAAGACTCAGGTTCGAGATTTGGAGGAAAAAGAAGGGCGTCTTCGCTCCATTATCGAAACCGCCGTCGATGGCATCATCGTTATCAATGAAGGGGGGAAAATCGAGGCCTTCAATCCTGCCGCGGAGGGCATTTTCGGCTACCGGGCGGCAGAGGTCATGGGGCATAACGTCAACATGCTGATGGCAAGCCCGGACCGCGAGCAGCACGATGCCTACATCCAGCGTTACTTGGAAACCGCCGAAGCCCATATTATCGGCGTCGGGCGGGTGGTGAGCGGGCGCCGCAAAGACGGGCATACCATTCCGCTCTACCTGTCCATTGGTGAATTTCAGCAGTCAGGCGAGCGCAAGTTCACCGGCATATTGCATGACATTTCCAGGGGTCAGCTGCTCTACCACACGCCCAGCGAAACGGCACCAAACTGATGAGCAGCGGCCAGCGGTGGGGCGGCTGCACAACTTTGCTGCGGTGGCACGGGGCAACGGCCACCATCGGCCAGCCCGGCGGCGCCTATGCTTAGGGTTTTCTACAGTAACCGATTAGAGTCACTTGTCGAACGTTTGGCGGTCTCCATCGCCACCCCTCTCGATTCGCCCTTTACGCCTGAGACGATTCTAGTGGAGAGCCAGGCGATGGCGCGCTGGCTGTCGCTGCAGTTCGCGAGCCGACTCGGCGTGTGCGCTAACTTTCGGTTCCCGTTTCCAGACCGTTTCATTTGGGAAGTATTTCAGGCGTACCTGCCGGATCTGCGCGGTACGGCGCCGCTGGCGCCCGCCGCGTTGACCTGGCGCGTGTTGGCGGCATTGGAGAGGCTAAGCAATGCACCGGCATTCGCGCCGGTGCGGGATTCCCTGCGCGCCGGTGATGAGCGCAAGGCCTATGCTTTGGCCGCACGCACCGCGGCTGCGTTTGATTGTTACCAGGTGTATCGGCCGGACTGGATTCGTCAATGGGAGGCAGGGGAGGAGGAGCATTGGCAAGCCGAGTTATGGCGTTTCATCGCCGCATCGCTCCATAACCGCCACTGGGCGGCCGCGCAGCAGGCATGCTTGGACGCCCTGCAGAGCGCAGCAAGTTATCCAGAGACGCTTCCAAAACGCCTCGCCCTCTTTGTCTCGGTGGTACCGCCGAGCTATCTGCAGGTTTTCGAGCGGCTGGCGGCCTGCATTGAGGTGCATTGGTTTGTGCTGAATCCTTGTCGGAGCGGCGGGATGCCCGTTGCCGCTGAAGCTGACGGCGATCCGCCTCCCGGTAGCTTGCGTCGCGCAGCGGCATCGCTGAATACCGGAAATCCTTTGCTCGCGTCCTGGGGAAGGCGGGTAGGCGATTTCCTTGCCATGCTGCAGCATCGGGTCGCTGAGGCGCAGGGGTTGTTTGCGCAAACAGAGCCCCCGACGACGTTGCTCGGTGCACTGCAAGCCGACCTGCTCGAGCGGCGCCATCGGGGTACGGATCCGCTGACCACGACGTGCGTGGCGCCCGATGATCGTTCGCTGCAGATCCATATCTGCCACGGCGCAATGCGCGAGGTGGAGGTGCTCCATGACCAGCTGCTGGCGCTGTTCGACGCCGATCCGGATCTATCGCCCTGCGACGTGGTGGTGATGGCGCCGGACATCGAGCCCTATGCGCCGCTGGTCGAGGCCGTGTTCGCGGCCGCGGCCCCACGGCAACGGATCCCCTTTGTGCTTGCCGATCGCGAACTTTTGGCCCAGAGTCCCGTGGTGGAAGCCTTCTTTGCCTTGCTGGACATTCCGGGCGGTCGTTTTACCAATTCCGAGGTGCTGAAGCTGCTCGAGGTGAACGCGCTGCGGCGGCGTTGCGCACTTACGGAGGCCGATGTTGCCGAGGCTCAAGGTTGGATCCGCGAGACGGGCGTCCGTTGGGGTGTTGATGCAACAGCCAAGGCTGCCCTGGGATTGCCTGCTGTCAACGAGCATACGTGGCGTGCCGGGCTTGATCGCCTGTTGCTCGGTTACGCTCTGCCGGGCGACGGCGAACAATTTTTCTGTGACATTTTGCCCTGCGATGCGGTGGAGGGGAGTCGCGCCGAGCTGTTCGGGCGCCTGCAGGGCTTTGTGGAAAATGTTTTTGATCTGTCCGAAGTGCTCTCCGCATACCGCTCTTTGGACGCATGGGCCGATAGCTTGCGTGCGCTCCTGGAGCGGTTCTTTGCGCCCTCGCCGGAAGAGTCGGCTGACATAAAGGCGCTGCGGGGCGCGATTGCGGATCTGCAACGAAGCGCGCAGTGCGCCGATTACGCCGAGCCGGTGTCGCTGCAGGTGGTCAAATCGGCGCTGCGCCAGCATCTGCGCGGATTAACAAGGGGCGGCTTTTTCTCCGGCGGCGCCGTCACGTTCTGCGCCCTGGCGCCGATCAGCGGCATTCCGTTCCAGGTGGTGTGCTTGATCGGCGTAAACGATGGCAGCATTCCACGTCCGCAACCTGCCGGCGGCATCAACCGGATGGCCCAGGATGTTCGCCGAGGCGATCCCTCCTGCCGGGAGGAGGACCACAATCTGTTCCTGCAGGCGCTGCTGTGCGCCCGGCGCTGCCTTTACTTGAGCTATGCGGGGCAGGACATCCGCGACAACAGTCCGCTGCCGCCTTCAGTGCTGGTAAGCGAGCTGCTCGACTATCTGGTACAGGCGTTTTCATCGCCGACCGGTGCGGACATTCGCAGCCACGTCATTAGCTGCCACCCGCTGCAGACCTTCGATAGACGCTACTTTATCGGGGACAAGAAGCTCTTCAGCTACAACGGTTCATTCTGTCCTGAGCCGTTGGCATTGCCCACCCCGTTCATGACCGTTGGCTTGCCGGAACCGGAGGCGCAATGGCGCACCGTTGAAGTGGCTGAGCTGGTGCGATTCTACACTAATCCTGCTCGCTACCTGCTGCAAAAGCGCCTGGATCTCTGGCTGGACACGACGCGCGAGCTGGTGGAGCCGCGGGAGCCGTTCGAGCTCGATCCGCGTCAGCGCGCGCGGCTTCTCGAGTATCTTCTGGCGCGATTGCTGGAGCGCCGGTCGCTGCCTGAAGTGCAAGCGCTGCTTCGGGCTCAAGGCGCTCTGCCCCACGGTGAAGTGGGTGCGTCGGTCTTTCGGAGTGCGGTCAGCGAGGTCGAGGGATTCGCGCTTCGCTTGCGAGAACACTTACCGGCGGAGCCGCTGCAAAGCTTAGAGGTGCACCTGCATGTGGGTGGCTTTCGGCTGATCGGCTGCCTCAACGGGGTGGCGGCGGCGGGACGGTTTGGTTTTCGTCTCGCCAGGCTGCGCCCCCGAGATTGGCTGTTCCATTGGATTTGCCACCTGGTGCTGAACGAGGCGTCCCCCGCCGGGGTGAGACCCGTGAGCTGCTGGATTGCGGAAGACCAAGCGCTGGGGCTGCAACCCGTGACGGCGGCACGGATCCATCTTGAAGCGCTGCTGACACTGTATTGGCGCGGATTGCAGCGCCCGTTGCATTTTTTCCCTCGCGCCGCCTTTGCGTACACCAAGGCGCTTGGCCGCAATGGCAATGATCCCTTGGCGGCTGCCCTGCATGCCTGGATCGGCTCAGAGTTTACCGAGCATGGCCAAGGCGAATGCGAGGATCCCTACTACCAGCTGGCCTTCCGAAGCGGCGAGCCGCTCGATGAAGAATTCGAGGCGTTGGCGGGGGCCGTGTTCCAACCGATTTTTGCGCATCGCGACGACTCGGCGCCGTGATTCCCGAGACCACCCCGTCACTGGACCTACTCGATGCTCCGCTCGAGGGTATCGCGCTCATCGAGGCGGCTGCCGGCACGGGGAAAACCTACACCATCACGGGCCTTTACCTTCGGCTGGTGCTCGAGGGGGGGTATTCCGTCGACAAGATCTTGGTCATCACTTACACCCGAGCGGCGACGGCCGAGCTGCGTGAGCGTATTCGGTCGCGCCTCGCCAGCGTTCGCCAGGCGCTTCGCCTGGGGACCGCACTACCGCCTTTGGAGGCGGCGCTTATCGAGCGTTCGGGACCTCGGGCGCGGACGCTTCGCCGGCTGAACGACGCGCTGTCCAACTTTGATATGGCGGCGATTCATACTATTCACGGGTTTTGCCAGCGGCTACTGGCCGACCATGCGTTCGAAAGCGCGCTGCCGTTCGAGATCGAGGTGCTGGCGGATGAGCGCGAGGTTCTGCAGGGCATTGTCGAAGATTTCTGGCGCCGGACGTTTTATTCGGCGGCGCCGCTTTTCGTCGACTATATCCGCAACCAGCGGCTTAGTCCCGAGCAGCTCCTCGAGTGGGTACAGCCGCATATTGCGAAACCGTATCTGCGTATTATCGAGCCGCGCCAGGCGCCCGATGCCGAATTTCTGGAGACGGCATTTGCCGCTGCGTTCAGGCGTGTTCGGGAGCACTGCCGGAGGGCCCGAGGAGAGGTTCTGCGGCTGCTTCACGAGTCGCCGGGACTGCGTCGCAATACCTACCGGGAAGCGACCGTGTGGCGACTCGGCCGGCTGTTGGACACCGAGCTTTGTGCCGAGTGGCCGTGCATCGCCTTGTTTAGTAATGAAAAGCGACGCAGGGATCTGGATCTGCTCACGACCACGACGCTGACCGCTTCGGTGAAGAAAAATACCTCGGCTCCACAGCATCCCTTGTTTGATGCCTGCGACGAGCTGGTGTCGCTTGGGAAGGCGCTGTTGGGGGTCTACGATGAGCAACTCAGAGAACTACGGTACCGCTTGCTGCAGTATTGTAATGACGAGCTTGAACGCCGCAAGCAAGCCCTTTCGCGCCAGTCCTACAACGATTTGCTGACTCACCTCGAACGCGCTTTGCACGGTGACAGCGGCGACCGCTTGGCGAGGCTGCTTCGGCGGCGCTTCCCCGCGGCGCTCGTGGACGAATTTCAGGACACCGATCCGATCCAGTTCGGAATCCTGGAGCGCATCTATCGGCGAACAAACTTACCGGTATTTCTGGTAGGAGATCCGAAACAAGCGATCTACGGCTTCCGCGGCGCCGATGTGTTTGCCTATCTCGGGGCGCGGCGCGGCGCCAAGCGCACCTTCGCCTTGGCGGACAACTGGCGTTCCACTCCGGCCCTGGTGCGCGCAATCAATGTCTTGTTTGCCAACGTTCCGCGGCCGTTCGTCGTTGCGGATATCGGTTTTTTCCCCTCTACCGCCGCCAATAGGGAGCGGCCGCCCCTGGTGGTAGACAACGAAGCCCTCACGGCCGCGTTTCGCATCTGGTTCCTAGAGCGAGGCACGGACGGTAAACCGATACCCAAAGCATCGGCCAAGCACCGTGCCATCCAGGCGATCGCCGCCGAGGTGGCCCGGCTTCTGAATCTTGGCGCCCGCGGGGCCGCGCGCATCGGTGACCGGCCGCTGACCGGGGGCGACATTGCGATTCTGGTGCGCACCCATCGCCAGGGTCGAGCCGTGCGTGCCGCGCTGCTGGCCCTCGGGGTACCGAGCGTCCAGCACGTCCAGGAGAGCGTGTTTCAGTCACCGGAGGCGGCGGACGTCGAGCGTTTGCTGCTCGCCGTTGCCGAGCCATCGCGGGAGCATTTGGTCAAGGGCGCTCTGACGACGGATCTCCTGGGGGAGAGTGCTGAAACGCTCTATGAGCTCATCCAAGACGACATTGCCTGGGCGCGCCGGCTGGATCAGTTTCAAGGGTGGCACGAGCTGTGGCGCGATCAAGGTTTCATTCGCATGTTTCGTCACGTATTGGTGAGCGAGCGGGTAACAGCCCGACTGCTGGCTTTTCCGGACGGCGAGCGGCGACTGACTAATGTGCTGCATCTGGCGGAGCTGGTGGAGCGGGCGAGCCTGCGGCGCCACCTTGGCATGGATGGACTGGTGCAGTGGCTGGCTGAGCGTCGCGCGGCCCGCTCGATGGATGTGGAGGATGAGCAGTTACGCCTGGAGACCGACCAGCATCTGGTCAAGATCGTGACGGTTCACAAAAGCAAGGGGCTCGAGTATTCGATCGTGTTTTGTCCATTCTTGTGGGACGGTCGATCGCTATCGGGAGCCGCTGAGGCACTGACGTTCCACGATCGGCGCGATAATTTTCAGGCCACGCTTTTCCTTGGCTCCCCACCGCCGGCGGAAGCTCAGCGCTGGGCCGAGGAGGAAGAACTTGCGGAACGTCTCCGCTTGCTCTACGTGGCGTTAACCCGGGCATGTTACCGCTGCTACCTCGTATGGGGTGCCGCCAATGGCGCCGAAATGTCTGCGCTTGCCTGGTTGTTGCATCGTCCCTCGGAGACCCAGGGAACACTCACTCTACCCGCCGCTGCTGAGCATTTTAAGCGCCAGAGCGATGATCGTCTGCTCGCTGATTTGGCTCGTCTTGCCGAGGCCGCCGAAGGAGCCATTCAGCTGCAACCGATTGCTCAGGCAACGCCTGAAGCTTTTCTACCGCCAGCAGACAGGGCGGCATCGATTGCGCCGCGATCCTTCGCCGGGTCGATCAGGCCGGGGTGGCGAATGACGAGCTTCTCCGCGTTGGCACACCAACAGGGCACCGAGTTACCCGATTACGACGCCGGCATGCTGGTGCCGAAGTCGGCGTCGCCCATCGAAGACGCCATGAGCATCCACGACTTTCCCAAGGGTGCCGAGGCCGGGCAGTGCCTGCATGCCATCTTCGAGCGCCTCGATTTCAGCGCCTGTGTTCCGCACGCTGTGCAGGAGGTGGTGGAACGCGCCCTGCTCGAGCACGGCTTTTCTATCGACTGGGTCGCAACCGTCGCAGAGGCGGTGACACAAGTGCTTGCCACGCCGCTCGACGGTCGCGGTGAGATCAGGCTTCAGGGTGTTCCTAATTCTCGTCGCCTCAATGAGCTGGAATTCCATTATCCGATCGCAGGCCTGGAGGCGGCGGCAGTTCGACAGATCCTGCGCCAATCGCAGAGCTCCCAGGGTTTTTCATTTGAAGAGGGACTGCACGCTCCTTCGTTCTTCACCGGCAGTGGCTTCATGAAAGGCTTCATTGACCTGGTATTCCAGGTGGGCACCCGCTTTTATATCGCCGATTACAAATCGAACTGGCTCGGTCCCGACCAGTCGGCCTACGCGCGGGATTCTCTATCCGCAGTCATGATGCGAGAAGTCTATTATCTGCAATACCTTCTCTATACCGTGGCGCTGCATCGCTACCTGGCGCAGCGGCTACCGGATTACCGTTACGACACGCACTTCGGGGGTGTCTTTTATCTCTTCCTGCGAGGGATGGTGCCCGCCACCGGGCCGGAGTTCGGGGTGTTTGCGGATCGGCCCTGCCAGAAGTTGGTCACGACGCTCGACCGCTACTTGTCGGCGGGGACCGTAGCGGGGGTGGCATAGCGCGTGCTCGATCGGCTGGAAGCGTATTGCCGGCGCGGCGTTCTGAACGAGGTGGATATACACTTCAGCAAGCTGATGGTGCGCCTGGGCAAGAGCGATGATCCCGGTGTT
>JAGTVB010000383.1 GCA_018224385.1 Gammaproteobacteria bacterium | reverse complement strand
TGGTGCCTCGGGGTTCGGGGGCGATCTCGCCGGTCACGATGCCCTCGGCCTCGAACGCGACCGCGCCGTCGCGCGCCAGGGCGATGCGGCACACGAAGCGGGCAGGGCTGGTCGTGAGGCCGCGCTCGCGCTGCGCGCGGTACAGCGGATCGGCGTCTAAACGCGCCTGGGTTTTCGCTTCTGCAGCATCCGCTTCCTGCACCGCTCGTTCGAGCGCATCCGCCTGTAGCGTGCGTTCCTGCTCGAGTTGCCGACGGTTCTCCTCGGCCACCCGGATGGCCTGCGCCAGCTCCTTGGCTGCCGCTTCGCGGGCCCGCAGCAGTGCCGCCACTTGGCGCTCCGTGGCGTCGATACTGGAGAGCACCGCACCGGAGGCAATGCTGTCTACCCTGAGGCGAGCGAGCTCGCGATAGTGCCGAGCCTGCAACGTCTGTTGTTCCACCAGCTGGCGGCTCACTTCACTGATGCGGCTCTGTACCGCCGCGAGCGTGGTCTGCTCATCGTGAAGCGAGCGCTCCATGGATGCGAGGGTTTGCCGTCCGGAGATCATGGTCGCTTGATTCTTTACCAGCGGGTAATGGCCGCACCTGTGGTCGGCACTAGGTAATCAGGCTCCAGATAGCCGCGGCGTTTGACGCCGAAGCGACTGTTTTGGATGATGCCGTCGTCCTGCTTGTCCGCCGCGACACGGCGAAACACCTTCTCGTTGACCCGCAGCGCCCACTGAAAAACACGCTCGGTCTTACCGCTTTCCTCGCTGGTCACCGGCACCTGCAGCGGGCTGCCATCGGCGCCGATGGCCTCGACGACGATATAATAGTTACGTGCTGCTGGGTTCAGATCCGGCACCCGCCACACACCGGTGCGTTCCCCCGGCTGGCTGACAATCCGCAGGGTATACTCCCGCTCCAATGTATCGCGCAAGCTCGTTAACGATTGCAACGCGGCCTTGGCACTCGCCTGGTCGCCGTCCCGCAACGCCAGTTGCCCTTTGGCGTAATAGCGTTCGGCGAGTGTCTTTGCGCTATCCGCCTCCGCCGCCTGCAGGACCGCGTGGCGCGCGCTTTGGAGTTCCTCCGGCAAAGCGGCTCGCGGCGCCAACACCGCAAAGTAATACAGAGCCCACACCGCGACCAGGGCCGCCAATGCGGCCGCCAGCCCTTTGCCCCACCGGTGGCGGCTCACATAGATACGCGCCAACTTGATGGCGAAGCTTTCTGGCGGCGGCTTGTAGACGAACCGCTCTTCCTTGAGCGCCGCCACCCCCTCGTCGAGCACGTGGTCCGACACCTCGATGCCCTGCGCCGCGTAGATGGTGCGCAAACGCTCCTTCAAACCCTGCTCCCGATGCTCCGCATCGAGCTCCTGCTGCACCAACTGGCTCCGATGGCGCAGCGTGTCCACCACATCCATGGCCAACATCACCTCATCCAGCGGAGCCTTGTGCGAGGCGCTAGCGGGCACACTCATGCGGTCGGCGCCAGGGCTTTGCCCTCTTGCGCGAAGCGCGCGAGGCGCCGCTTACCGCTCTCCACGGCCTGGCGGATCTCTTCGGCATTGGCGGTGCTCTGGACACGCATTTCGTCGATGATTTCCCGAGACCGAGTTTGGAAATTCACGACCGATTCCACCAGCTTTTTCACGGCCTCGGCACGGATGGTCGGTCCATATCCCGCCCTGACCGCCGCCTCCTGCACTTTACCGCCAATGTCGGCCAGGACTTCCAAAGACTGGCTCACCCCTTCCTTCATGGCTTCGACCGTCTGGGTGCTTTCGTGCAGACCGAACATCCCGGTAAACGACGCCGTCAATGCGGTCAAGACGGTCTCATTGGTGCTGAAAAAGCTTACGGCCTGGGCGTATACTCGCTCCTTGACGTTGGTGGTCTGCAGCAGCCGGGCCATGACGACTTCGGAGGTGTTGTAGCTCACCGTCAGATTGTCCGACAGATCCTTGGCGATTTGGTAGCGCTTCTCTGTATCCTGGAGGGCGCGCACTTTCTCGTCCCGGGCCAATTCCAACCGCGCCCGTTCGGCGGCGTCTTGCCCCTGATAACCCTCCACTGAGCGCATCGCCTCGTCCACCGCTGCCTTGGCGGCGTTGAGCTGCGTCTCAGCCTTCTTCAGCACCTCCAGGGCCAAGATCTCCGACTGTTTCAAGGCGCCGCGAAAGTCCTGATAGGCTTCAAGAATACGCTGCTCGCGTTGGATCTGATCTTGGGTGGAAGCGGTAACGTCAAAATAGGTTTTCTTGATGTCACCGAAACGACTCGCGATATCCCCACGGGTCACTTTCATCCACAGGTTGGACATGCGCTCGAAGGTGTTGAGCGTGCCGTCTTCAATCTGATCCACCATGGTCTTCGCATCGTCGCGGATGCTGTTGAAGGCATTGGTGATGTCCTCATATCGATTGCTGATATCCATTGCGCGCACCTGCTCGCGCACCACGTCGTTGAACAGGGAGGCCTGGGTCAAGGTGCGGGTAATGGCAATCACCCTTACTTCATCAAGGTCGGTGATTTGCTTGAGCAGGGCGACGATGGGCTCGTCTTGGCTGCCGGGCTTCTCGGGCATCAGGCCGAGATCTCGAATGGTGCCCATGGCCTTATCCAGATACTGCATCGGTGTGCTTGTGGTATTCATCGAACCCCCTTCGGTGGTTATCACTCTCGGTCCGCGGGCCGTCTACTAGGGACTGGATGTCGGCAACCCGGACGTGCTGGGCGCCGAGGCATCGGTGTGCGGTCCCGGCGCGGGCGGCGCGCTACTTGCCGCCTGCCCACCATTGCGCGAGATACCCCTGCCGCCACACTGCGCCTAACGCCGTGAGCAGAACCAGCAGAAGCAGATAAAGCGCCCAAGGCCGTCTCTTCTCGGCAAACGGATCCCCCAGCGAACGCTCGGACCCGTGAGGCAGCGCGGCGGTGCTCGTTAAGGTCGCGCCGAAAGGAATATTGATTTTGGCCCGGGTGTTTACGGCCCAGCCGTTGGCGTCGAGGATGGGACCGAGGTTTCGTTGCCGCAGCTTCAGCCACGCCAGGATCATCGAAGGACCGCAAATCAGCAAAATGAGCCCCCCTACCGCAATAGGTATCTGCCACCAGCTCAAACCTAGAAATCCCGTCAGCATCGAAGCCAAAGCAGTTCCAATGGCACCGACCGCCAAGCCAATCGCAGCAAATATGCCTGCGAACTTACCGATGTCAAACGGCGCAACCGCTGCCTTTCCTTCCTGCGCGGCCGCCGCCGTCTGTACCGTGGTCCCCGCAACACTTGCCTCAACGGCCGTCTCGCGCGCCCTGGAAAGCTTTTCGATCTGCTGCGAAATTAGGCGAGCCACACGCTTGTAGGGCCCCCAGAACGCCTGAGAAACGCTGATGGGGTTGTCGATGACCTTCACAATGGTAGCGTCCCAATCATTGCCTTTGCGGTCATAAAACAGTCCGTTTCGGCCTTCCATGAGATTGTCGGCATCACCTGCGGTGAAGGCCGCGGCAATGGTCACGGTGTCTTCACCACCGTGGCGTCGACAGCGGCAATAGGCCAGATAGGTGCGGCTCCAGCCGGCGAGGGCGCTATGGGCCGCAATATCGTCGACGCGCACACAGAGATCGCAACTGCGCCCATCGAGGTACAGGGTGCCGGCTTGAAACATCGCCTTCCTACCCGGGGTGTAGAAATCATCCAAGGAAACGAAGTTGTTGAGCAGGACGCTCAAGTGCTGATAGTAGTGGACCAGACGATCCACGGACTCGATCGCGTTAGCGGTATCCTCGAACTCCCTGTCCTTGGCAATCAGTGCCCTTATCCGCTGCTTGATTCCGTCCGTGACGAGCGCTTTCACCCGAGCAATCCCGAGCGGACTGACCACCTCCCCGCGACGCTGTGCTTGCCACCTGGCATGGGCGGCA
>JAGTVB010000382.1 GCA_018224385.1 Gammaproteobacteria bacterium | reverse complement strand
GCCATCGCTGCCCTCGGGCTCGTGCCGATGCTGATCGCCACCGGGGTTGGTTCCGAGGTACAGCGGCCTTTGGCCACTGTGGTCGTCGGGGGACTGGTTTCTTCAACCTTCCTGACCTTGTTTGTCGTACCCTCCCTATACGGGTTTTTCTCGCGTGGCGTGACATAAGCGGTGTTTTTTGGGAGGAACAACCAAGCGGCCAAGACGAACGGGTTTATTCACCGCCGTCGCCCCCGGGGCATAGCCCCGAGGTGCTTTGACGTAAATAGCAGTACAAGCGTTACTGGAGGTCGGTTTCAATGAACAGTCGCCACATCGACGTTGCTTCGCTTGAGCACAGCGCAATCGGCGCCCATCTCGATCCACCCCGGGGGCCAATTAAAGCCCGCTCGAGTGCTCGGTTAGGAATGCTCAGCCTGGCTCTGATTGCCGTGGCTCTGGGGTGTGCCTCCCTGGCGCCAAATCTGGTCAGGCAGGGCGCCGTCACCATGGAATACAGCCCGTCCCATTACTCAGCGCACTGGTCGCGCGTCTCGGTTCGGCGAACCGAGTCCGGCACGGCTATCTCAGGAGAGCTGCATAAGCAATCGTTGCACCGGGGAAAATTGAGTGGTCATGTGGACATCGAAGTGGTATCGCCGGACGGCGCGCTCCTCGCCCAGACGGAAACCCGGTACGATTACGTTAGTGCCACCGGCAAAATCCAGCGCGCCGGCTTCTCAACCGTGTTGTCGCTGCAGGTGCCCGAAGGGAGCACCGTGCGGCTTAACCATCATGGTGTCGCGGCGGAATAGCACTGCTTCTCAGTGCACTTGAACACGAGGAATACCAGCGCTCAGTAGTTTTGAGCTACGCGAGCCGCATGCTCCCTGGCTACGCTGTAATCGGCGCTCTGGCGGACCGAAACCGGCCGTGCCTGTTAGCCTGCAGCGACTGTTGTCCGGGGAAGTCCGTGTAATCCTCTCAGCGGGTCGCTCCTGCTCCCGCGGACAGCCAGCGAAACCCTGTTTGCAGAGATCGAGTTTCTGAGGTTAACATACGTTCCCCTAACTGACAGGTGAAAGCGATGATGCGCGTCAAATCTCCCTTGCTTGCATTGGTGCTGTTCCTGACTATTCCCCTCGCGGGTACTTCGGCAGACGAGTTCGAGGACACGATTAAGATCTTCAAGGAGGCCGGCGAGAGCGCCGCTTTTTTTGACAACAGCTACGGTTACGCAGTATTTCCCTCCATCGGGAAGGGTGGCGTGGGAATTGGTGGCGCCCGCGGCAAAGGCCGGGTTTACGAGCAAGGTACCTATATCGGCGATAGTACCGTGACCCAGCTGACGGTTGGTTTTCAGCTCGGTGGCCAGGTCTACAGCCAGATTATCTTTTTCGAGGATAAACGCGCGTTAGATGAATTCACCAGCGGCAACTTTGAATTTGGCGCCCAGGCGACGGCGGTCGCCATTACCGCAGGGGCCTCGGTTGCCGCCACCACGACGGGCAGCGCCGCTGGTGTAAGCGGCGGCAAAAAAGATGCCGCCACCGCCGGCGCGTACCACAAGGGTATGGCAACGTTCACGGTCGCCAAAGGCGGGCTGATGTACGAGGCGAGCATCGGCGGACAAAAGTTCAGCTTTACACCGAAATAGCGAGTGCGCGGATACGGGGATCTCGTTGGCTCGGGCTTATAAGGCCAGCGGGCGGGACAGTTGTCGGTGCGCAGCGGGAAACTCACAATAAACTGCGCGCCGGGTCGCTGCGCCTGTAGATGCGCAAATGCCAAGCGGCTGAGCGCAACGTTATAAAAGCTCTTCGTGCATCGATCCTGCGTGGGCGATGACAACGTGAAATCCCCTCTTGAAGAAGCCCGCGGGGTAATTTTCTCTGTGGGCGATGGCCTCGGATTCCTCACTTGAGCCCCACTCTTCGTCTTCAATGCAATGGTCTACGGTGACTTCGCCGTTGTCCCACAATTGATGCACGTCCCAACAGAGAAACCGGGCATTCTCTGGGCTTTTCCATTCGGTAACCTTTGCGACGAGATTTGCCACCGTATCTCCTTTGTAACTTGCGCCGCTAATACGGATTGGAACGCGCGCGTATTCTGGATATCCACCGAGTTTCGGAGTAGTTTAAGGAGTCACTCCGGACGTCCTGAAGCGCTCGCCGCTCAGTAGACGTCGTAGAGTCTTACCACCCTATCGATGACGTCCTCCTCCGCTTCTTTTGCTGCGGCCTCACGTTCCTCTTCCGCTTTCTCGACGTGTTCTGAGCCATTCTTCTTCGCCACGGTTTCCAAGGCCTCGGCGCTGGCACTTGCCAGTGCCCCATAGAAGGCTGCAATGACGTTGGTTGGCCCAACTGTGGCCATCATTTTGGCGCGATCGAGGAGTGTTAGCGGCTCGGGTTTCGGCGTCTCCCGCGGTCTAATCATAGGCTGTCGCTGCTTCGTGGGTTCAGAAACACTATAGGGCGAATACGAGCCCCCGGAGATGATGCAGATCATGTCGACAACGCTTTCGCACCGCGAACCCCGAGGCCAGATGAGCCCAAGGCGTTGCGGAGCACACTTTAGCCCTGTCCGGGTACCGACGATGACCTTTAGCGGACAGGTGCAATGGTGCAGAGCAACGGTGATTGTCCCCCCTGCATACCAAGCGGTTCGCCCAGCTACTCAAGGATTAATCCTGCGCCAGAGCCGAGTTCGAGGCATCACCAGCTCGTGCCGATCCCGACCTACCAGAAAAACAAAGTTGCCGCGTCAGTGCTGGCGTTCTTGGAACGAATGCCGCGCTGATCATTGACCGTTCACACCAACATCTTGCAAGGCTTAATGGGTGCGCTCACTGACGTTTTTCTTGTTCTTTGCCGGGCAGGCCAGCAGCCATACTTCTCCGGCCTTTACATCGGAACAATGCTTTTGCAGATCCTGGTCGCACTCATTAAAAACTGAACGCATGTCGTAACGACGTGGCGAGGTATGGTAATTTGCCACGCGTGAATAAAGCATAAGCTTCGGGGGAAAGGCAGAAATCGACGGTATTAGATCGTTTTGAGTCGGCACGCTAGTTTCTTGTCTTGGCGTGAACTGGCCGGACTGCGCCCTAGTGGTAGTGATAACGTGCCGCGTATCCAAGCCCTATCGGCCGAGTTGGCACGCGCGTCCTGACGATGGTCGGTGCGGGTCCGCGTTACCAGTCCCCGTTTAGCCGCTTCGAACGGCTCACAACATAAGGTCTTCGGCTCCGTCCGGAGGATAGTTGCTCAAGAGGAGACCAGGATGGACGCAGTGAATATCAGGGTTGCCGCATCGTTCGCGTTAGGCGCGCTCGTGCTGGCAGTGACCGTCTCCACCGAGGTTCGGGCACAGGCACTGGCCGTGGATCCGGCCGCCACGCAGCTCCTGCGGCGGATGACCGACTATCTCGCCGGTCTAGAACAGTTCAGCCTGGACACCCAGAACACGATCGAGGACGTGCTCGAATCCGGGCAGAAGATCCAGCGCGACATCGCGACCAGCGTCGTGATCCGCCGGCCCAACAAGCTGCGCGCGGAGCGTGAAGGCGATCTCATCGATCAGGTCGTTTTCTACGACGGCAAGCGACTCACCATCTATAACCCAGCGCAGAACTACTATGCGGTGTCCCCCGCCCCCGATACCCTCGACGACGCGCTGCACTTCGCGCGTGACGCACTGGACATCGTGCCACCCTCGGGCGATCTGATCTACAACAACGCGTTCGAGTTGCTGACGGCCAATGTCACCTCGGGTATGGTCGTCGGAAAGTCGATCATCGGGGATGTGAAATGCGATCACCTCGCTTTCAGCGGCCCGGTTGTGGATTGGCAAATCTGGATAGCGGACGGGGAGCAGCCACTGCCACGCAAGTACGTCATCACCACCAAGGATGATCCTGCCCAGCCGCAATACATGGTCCTGATGAATCACTGGAATGTGGCGCCGGATATGAACGATGCCCTGTTCCACTTTGTTCCGCCGCAGGGCGCGAAACAGATCGACTTCATTCGCCTGGACTCAAGCCGCATGTCCATACGTTCTCTCGATACGCGAGGCACGCAATGAAAACCCTTTTCAAGATCGCCGCTCTCGGTACAGGTTTTGTCCTGCTGCTCCTCATCGACGCACCGCCCCAGCATTCCCTTTTCTATCCGAGTCTTCATCTGGTGCCGGAGGCGCATGCCGTTCTTGGCGTTCGGCGGCGCACGGCGCGCCGTACCGCCGTCGTGGTTGGGAGCGCGGGGGCAGCCCAGACGGCCGCGGCTCAGCAGGAGGCCGCCGCCGCCCAGCAACAGGCGGCTGCCGCCGAGCAGGAAGCGGCCGCTGCCAAGCAGCCAGCCGCCGCGGCGCCTCCGGCACCCCCGCCCGCAACTGGCGCGGCCTTGCCTGTTGGCACGGTGGTGTCTGCGCTGCCCACCGGGTGCACTCCGACCACCGCCGGCGGCACCGAGTACTATCACTGCGGCGCCAACTACTACCGCGCGGCATTCCAGGGAACCCAACTCGTTTACGTGACGGCGCAGCCGTGAGTCGAGAGAGAGGAACTCATCTTTGCCTGAAGCACTCCGCGCGTGTCGATCGCTATGTGGCGGTGTCGGTTGGCCACCCGAGCGCGTATGCCAAGGGACCTCTCAAACAGAAAATCGCCGCCTACTACATCATCTTTTTCCAGCTCAAGGGACTCTCGGAATGGACGGTCGCGCGCGTGAGCGCGAAGGGCTTTTCGACTGCTGGAGAAGGGAAGGCGACAACCGGTTCGCCGGCAAGATCCACAAGGTGCGGCGGCCATCCCGTGCCAACCGGCTCGAAACGAGGAGCAGAGCCGATGTCGCGAGACGGCGGCTTTGTCCTTTGCGGAACTGGAGGGTCGTGAATTCTGCGGTCATGGGCTGCCGATGGGTAAGGTTGGCGAGCAGCACTGCTGTTCGCTCTTGGTGGAACGGGAGGAGGCGATAGAATGAAAGCGAATACCGTAATGAACACCCGCTGGCGAGACCGCGTGTGGTTCACCCGCATGGTCATGGCGACGGCGCTTCTCGCGCTGGGGCCAGGCGCCCAAGCGCAGGAAAGCGATGCAAAGTCCATTCTCAAGGCCATGTCGGACTATGTGAGCAGCCAGAAAACGATCGAGCTCACATTTGACAGCGATATCGAAGTCATCACGCCGCAACTGGAGAAGATCCAGTTCACCAGTTCCGGCGAGGCACTGTTGCGCCGCCCGGACAAGCTGCGCGCCCACCGGGTAGGCGGCTATGCGGATGTGGCGCTGTTCTTCGATGGCAAGACCGTCAGCGTGTTCGGCAAGAACCTCAACGGCTACGCCCAATTCGAGGGTCCGAGCACGGTGGACGAGTTGATCCAATCCCTCAGGGTTGGCCACGGTGTGGCGCTGCCGGGTGCGGACCTTCTGCTGTCTCGGCCCTATGAGGTGCTTGTTGCCGGCGTGATGGAAGCCAAGCATATTGGCCGGGGCGTCATCGACGGCCGGGAATGCGAACACCTCGCTTTCCGTAATTTCGACACGGACTGGCAGCTCTGGGTGGAGGCGGGTGAGCGACCCATCCCGCGCAAGCTGGTGATCACCAGCAAGACCGTAAGCAACGCTCCGCAATACACTCTTCGCGTCAAGGGCTGGAAAACCGGTGTCGAACCGGCATCGGATGCCTTCGTGTTCGTTCCGCCGGCCGGAGCGGAAAAGCTCAGCCCCGACGCGCTCATCGGGCTCGACGAATTGCCGCCGGGAGCACCGGCAGGAGGAAAACAATGACACACGCTACCCGCAAGTTCGTGCTCACGTTTGCCCTGGGCGCAGCCGGCTGGCTCTGCAACGGCGAGTTCGGGCCGGCCTCCCATGGAGGTCTGGTAGCCGCCGCGGAAGCGGTGGTTGGTGCACCGGCGACACCGGTCAGTTACGCCGGTGTGGCCCGGCGCTCCACCGTTGGCGTCGGGGCGCCGGGTGTCGGAGCCGGCGGGGTCGGCGGTCCGGCGTCGGGCGTTGGCGTGTTGCCGGGGGCGGGCGCCGGTCAGGAGGGGGTCGGCTACAGCGATGGGGTGGGGGTAAACGTCGGCGGACCCGTGAACCGAGTCGGGGTACGCTAATGGCTGAGAGTGGCCGGCGCGCCTTCGCCGGCCGTATAAGCGAGGCGCCGAGCCGACCCCCCAGCCTCGGCAAGTGGCTGAGCTCGCCCCCTGGGAGGCGAGCGTCTCGGGTCCGCAGGACCGCTGGCCGACCCACCAGGGCTTCGACAGGTTCTACGGCTTCCTCGGCGGCGAGACCAACCAATGGGCGCCGTTCATTTACGACGGTGTCCCCCGGGGTCGAGTTGCCGGAGGACCCGACTACCATTTCCGGACCGACCAGGCGGTGTCCTGAATCACCTGTCAGAAGGCGGTGAACTCTGAACGCAAATCACGCTTCACCGTGCCCATCCCGAAGGTGACTATTGAGGTGAAGGGCCATGGCCAGGTGAAGTGAGCCGGGCGGCTGTGCTTTCCATTTTGCGAGGGGCGTTTCAGGCGGAGGTGGCACGTGCGGCATTGGCTGTGAAACTGCTCAAAGAACCCCTATCGCATTTTCTTCTTGTCGGTGGCGTGCTGTTCGCTGCTTACGCCTGGTTGAGCCCGGACACGGATGAAGCGGGCGCTAGGGCGTTGCGCACGGTACGCATCACCGCGGCCGAGGTCGAATGGCTCAAACAGACCTGGGCGCGCCAGTGGCAACGACCGCCGAGCGAGGAGGAACTCAGAGGACTCGCCGCCGGTTACCTCAAGGAGGAACTGCTCGCGCGCGAGGCGCGCGCGCTCGGGCTCGACGAGAACGATACGGTCGTGCGCCGGCGCCTCGCACAGAAGATGGAGTTCATGGTGCAGGACACGGCGCAACTGGCCGAGCCGGATGAGGAGGAATTGCGTCGCTTCTACGAAACGCAACGTGAGCGATTTCAGCTGCCCGCGCTGGTCTCCTTCAGCCACATTTA
The DNA here is from genome assembly GCA_018224385.1 of Gammaproteobacteria bacterium. Classification (GTDB taxonomy): domain Bacteria; phylum Pseudomonadota; class Gammaproteobacteria; order HK1; family HK1; genus JAGTVB01. Next base: position 2,336 of record JAGTVB010000382.1, on the reverse strand, counting down.
TTTTAATGGAGATCGGCGCGGCGTGCGGACGGAGGCCGACGCGCGGGCGGCCTTGCAGCAGTTATCGCAAACCGGGGCGACGGCGAGCGTCTCTGATCTCGGCGACCGCTTCCTCGGGGGGTACGATTTTGTCGAGGTCGACGAATCGGGGGTAGCGAGCGTGCTCGGGCCGGAGCTTGCGCGCCGGGTCTTCTCCCTCGCGCCGAATCAATGGCACGGACCGCTCGCATCGGGCTATGGTTTGCACCTGGTACGGATTGGGCAAATCCGGGCGGCTCAGCCTCGCGAGCTTGGAGCGGTGAAGAGCGAAGTGCGGAAGCTATGGCGGGAGCAGCGTGAACAAGAAGTGCGCGAGCGGTATTTCGCCGCGCTGCTCGAGCGGTACGACGTGGTCGTGGACGAAAACGTCAGGCCACTCGTCGGCCCGCTGAAGGTCTTGCAGGAGCATACAAGATGAGGATGCCCTGGCGTTCTCTGCTGTTACTGACGTTGTTGCTTGGTCCGCTCGTATCCGTGGCCCACGAAGTGCGTCCCGCGTATCTCAACCTGCGCGAGGTACAGCCCGGCGAGTTCGCGGTGCTCTGGAAGACACCCATGCGGGGTGAGCTGCGACTTGCGCTGGCGCCGGAGCTCTCCGGTCGCGTGGCGCGCCTGACGCCGATTGCGACCATCGAGACCGGCGGTGCGGCGGTGCAGACCTGGCGGCTCAGGGCGGAAGAGCCCCTGCGCGGTCAATCGCTGCGCATCCAGGGGCTTGCGGCCACCCTGACCGACGTACTCGCACGCATCGAATTCGCCGATGGCACGGCCTGGCTGGGGCGGCTCACGCCTCAGGCGCCGGCCGCGACGATTCCGGCCAAACAGTCGGGATGGTCCGTCGGTAGGGAGTACCTGAAGCTGGGCGTTGAGCACATCCTGCTCGGCGTCGATCACCTGCTGTTCGTGCTAGCGCTGCTCCTCATCACGAGCGGCACCTGGCGGCTGGTGAAGACGGTGACGGCTTTTACCCTGGCGCACAGCATCACGTTGGCGCTGGCCGCGCTCGGCCTGGTGCATGTGCCGCAGGCGCCGGTCGAAGCGGTCATTGCCCTCTCCATCGTTTTTGTCGCCGCAGAAATTCTGCGCGCGCGGGAGGGACATCCGGGGATTGCGGTACGCGCCCCGTGGATCGTCGCCTTTGCCTTCGGCCTGCTGCATGGCTTCGGCTTTGCCGGCGCATTGAGCGAGATCGGCTTGCCCGAGGGGCATATCCCGCACGCGCTCCTGTTCTTCAACCTGGGCGTCGAGTTGGGCCAGTTGTTGTTCATCGCCGCAGTGGTGAGTTTTATCGCGATAATACGGCGTGCCCGGTTTCGCTTTCCGCGCTGGGCCGAATTCGTGCCACCTTATGCCATCGGTAGTGTGGCAACGTTCTGGGTTATCCAGCGCATCGCCGCCTTCTAGTCACGTTGTTATCCGATACCTCAAAAAAGGAGCGCGACATGAAATCATGCCTACCGCAGCAACTGGCCGGTGCCGTTCTCGTTGCAGCCGGGCTCATCCTGCCGGCGATGGCGGCGGACGAAAGGGACTTTCCCGGGGTTCCGCCGCAAGATAAAGTCAAGCTTGAAAAGGTGATGGCATCCAAGCCAGCATACTCGCCCTATGCCGGGCGCAATTTCCCAATCCGGCCGTTGTTCGGCGACACGCATCTGCATACGTCGTTTTCCATGGACGCGGGCGCGGCCGGCGCGCGGCTTACCCCGCGTGATGCCTACCGGTTCGCTCGGGGTGAGGAGATAACGGCATCTTCCAACCAGCCGGTGAAATTGTCACGCCCACTCGATTTCCTGGTCGTGGCCGACCACTCGGACGGCTTCGGATTCTTCCCCCAGTTGATGAGCGGTGATCCGGAGTTGCTGGCGGACCCAAAAGGCCGCGAGTGGTATGATCTGATCAAGGCCGGCAAGGCTCACGAGGCTGCGTTTGACGTCATCCAGACCTTCAGCGCCGGCAAGATGCCCAAGGGATTTCCCTATCCAGGCACCAAGACGTACCGCTCGGCCTGGCAGGAGGTCATCGAGGCGGCGGACGCCTACAACGAGCCGGGCAAATTCACGGCCTTCATCGGCTATGAATGGACCGTGAACACCGGTGGCAACAACCTGCACCGCAACGTCATCTTCCGCGGCGATGGCAGCAAAGCCAGCCTCGTCGAACCCTACACCACGCTCAAGCCGCTGGGCAGCGATAATCCCGAGGACCTCTGGAAATGGATGGCCATGGTGGAAGATAAGACGGGCACTGACGTGCTGGCCATCGCCCACAACGGCAACCTGTCTAACGGCACCATGTTT
>JAGTVB010000381.1 GCA_018224385.1 Gammaproteobacteria bacterium | reverse complement strand
CAGCGCGAGTTTCTGGGTGAGGACAAAGTACACGTGCTGGCAGCCTACATCTACAGCCTCTCTCATTAGCGTCGGCCTTTTCGAGATGAGCATCGGGAGGCGACGATGCCTTTCGCCTCCCGCCGACAACACAGCCTCTGTGGGTTTGCTCCTCTGGCCCCCATCCTGGGCTACAGCCTCATCGTTTCAAGTACCGCGCCTTTTTAACAACACGCCGGGATTACCAGCGTCGCGGCTTTCAGCTTCAATTCAGTCTGCGCGTCTACCCTTCCAGCGGACGTCGGGGCGAGCGCACCCGGCACCCCGGTGAACGCCCCAGCTTTTCCATGCAAACTCCCAATGTCGATTTCTGCTGCCCTGGTTCCCGACAAGGTGCTCCGTACCTCGCTCGCATGAACGCGAGCTACCACACGGGAGAACTCCGCTTGAACCGGGCAGGTCTCATCGCAGCGGTGATTTTCCCGTTGATCTGCACGCTCGCTCGGGCAGCAGATGTGCCCCAAGGTCGCGCTGAGCCGCCTCCGACATTGCACGCCGCGGTGGAGTCGGCGTATGCGCGGCATCCGCAGCAGCAAGCGCTGGTGGCGCGCGCACGCGAGGCCGAGGCGCTCGAGCTGCATGCGGGCAGCCTCATCGCCGACAATCCCGCCGTGGGTGGCCTGTACAAAACCGACCAGATCGGCAGTGGCGACGGCTTCCGCGAATGGGAGGCGGGCATATACCTGCCGCTGTGGAAACCCGGCCAGCGAATAGCCGCGAAACGGGTCGCCCAAAGCACAGAAAATTCGCTCAGGCAGGAGCGCAGAGCGCTAAGACTCGCGGTCGCGGGCGAAGTCCGCGAGCGCATCTGGGAAGCGGTACTCATGGAAAACAACCGCAGCCTTGCCGAGAAGGAGTGGCACACCGCCGATGCACTAGCACGCGATGTGCGTCGGCGCGTGGAACTCGGCGATCTGGCCACAAATGATCTACTGCTCGCGCGCGATGACGTCCTCACCAAGCACGCCGCCTACCTACGCGCCCGGATGGAATTGGAGACTGCGCGCCAGCGCTATGCCTCCTACACCGGCTTACCGCGTTTGCCCCGCGAGCACAGTGAAACCTGCACACAGATGACCGAGGTCCCCGATGATCACCCGCTGCTTGCCGAGGCGCTCACCCGCGTCCATCGAGCCCAGGCGCAGATGACGGTGATACGGCTCCGCGACGGTGGCGCACCCGAAATCTTCCTCGGAGGCAACGGTGAGCGCGGCCACTCGGAAGAAGACTTTAACTCCCGCATCGCTGTGAGCCTCACCTTGCCCATCGGCATTGGGGCACATACCGCTCCGGCGCTGGCAGCGGCGGCTCGGGAGCACGCCGAGGCCTTGGCAGACTATGAGGGTCGCAAGCGGGAGTTAGCGCTGCAGCGGGTGCAGGCGACCATGGCACTCGAATCTGCCGATGCGGAACTCAGCCTCGCCACCGAACAGAACCGGGTAACACGAGAAAATCTGCGTCTAGCGCGGGTGGCATTTCAAGCGGGGGAGACCGATCTGGTAGGGTTGCTGCGGGCGCAAGGCCTCGCCTTCGCCGCCGAACGGCGGCAGAAGGAGCTGCGCATCGTGCGGCAACGCGCCAGCGCACGTTGCAACCAGGCGGACGGACGGTTGCCATGAGCTTGAGCCGGGCTTTTCTTGCGTCGTTTGTTGCGCTGAGTGTCATGAGCGCGCCATTCGCATCCCACGAGGTTCCCATATCCGAGGCGCAGATGAAATACCTCGGCATCAACCTCGCGCCGGTGGAGCCAGCCACCTGGGTGGCGACCGACCGCTTGGCCGCCCAAGTAACCATCCCGCCACGCCAGGAGCGCGTGGTCAGTACCCCCGCCGAGGGACTGGTGATCGAGCTGCGCGCCGGGGTGGGCGACGAAGTGACGCAAGGTGACGTGCTGGCGCTGATCGAAAGCCCATCGCTGGTGGCTCTGCAGCGAGAGTTTTTGCAGGCGATCACCAAGCAAAAGCTTGCCGCCGCCGAATTCAAGCGCGACGCGCAGCTGTTCCAAGAAGGGATCATCGCCGAGCGACGCTATCTGGCCACGCGCAGCGGTTTTCAGGAAGCAGAAGCCACTTTGGACGAGCGCCGCCAAGCACTCGCGCTATCCAACATGAATGAGGCAGCGATCGACCAATTGGCGCGCACCCGGCGTTTAACCAGCGAGTTGGAGGTGAAAGCGCCTATCGATGGCGTGATCTTAGAAGGCATGGTGGTCGTCGGCCAGCGGCTCGATCGCTCCGCTCCCTTATACCGGCTGGCGCAGCTGGAGACCCTGTGGCTACACATCCGCGTGCCGCTGGGGCGCCTTGCCGGCGTGGTACTGGAAGCCCCAGTGGAGTTGCCCTGCAAGGACCGAGGCAGCGCACAGGTCACCCTCATTGGGCGCAACGTCGATCCCGATAGCCAGACCGTGCTGGTGCGAGCCGAGGCGCATGATGTGGGCGCCTGTCTGCGCCCGGGGCAATTCCTTCAAGTGCGCCTCAAACTGAGCGGGAACGAACGGCGCTTCCGTATTCCCGCCAGCGCCGTGGTACGCACGCGCGAGATGAGTTTGGTGTTCGTGCGCGCGCCATTCGGTTTCTTCGCGACGCCGGTCGACATCGCAGGGCAGGATAATGGCTTCGCCATCGTTACCGGCGAGCTGGAAGCCGACGCGTCTGTCGCCGTCTCAGGGTTGGCGGCCATCAAGGGCGCTTGGATGGGTCTGGGCGGGAGTGAGTGAGCATGCTCGGGGGCCTGATCCGGTTTGCGCTCACCCAACGAGTATTCGTTCTGCTGTTAACGTTGCTGTTGATCGGCGCCGGCACGTTGGCTTTCCAGCAACTGCCGATTGACGCCTTCCCCGACGTGTCCTCGCCGCAGGTCAGAATCGTCCTCAAGGCCCCGGGAATGACGCCGGAGGAGGTGGAAGCAAGGATTACCGCCCTGCTCGAGGTCGAAATGCTCGGTATTCCGGACCAGGTGATGCTGCGCTCCATGGCCAAGTATGGGCTGACCGATATCACGGTCGATTTCGCCGATAGCACCGACCTCTACTGGGCGCGTCAACAGGTGGCCGAGCGCCTGGCCGCCATCCGTGACCAGCTGCCACCGGACATCAGCGGCGGCATCGCGCCCGCGACCACACCGCTCGGCGAGATGTATATGTTCACCATCGAAGGAGGGGGCCTCACGCTCACGCAGCGGCGCAGTCTCCTCGACTGGGTGATCCGCCCGGCGCTCCGGACCGTGCCAGGGGTGGCGGACGTCAACGCCCTGGGCGGGTTGGTCAGCAGCTTCGAGATCATCCCCGACAATGCCCGCATGAATGCCCGCCGGGTAAGTCTTGCGAGCCTGCACAGTGCCTTGGCGAGCAACAACCGCAATGACGGCGCAGGTCGCCTGGTGGAAGGCGAGGAGACGCTGTTGGTGCGCACCGAAGGCCAGATTCAAACGCTGGAGCACGTACGTGCCATCGTGGTCAAGGTTAGCCAGGGCGTACCGGTGCGGGTGGCAGACGTAGCGGATGTGCGCGTTGGCGCACTAACGCGTTACGGCGCCGTTACCGCCGATGCCAAGGGCGAGGTGACCCAAGGGCTGGTATTGGGTCTGCGTGGCGCGAACGCCCGTGAGCTGATCAAGGGTGTGCGCGCCAAGCTGGAAGAGATCCAACCCGCGCTGCCCGCCGAGGTACACATTAGGGTGTTTTATGACCGCAGCGACTTGGTGGAGCGCGCCGTGAACACCGTCTCCAGCGCGCTGCAGGAGGCCGTCATCCTGGTGCTGATGTTGCTGCTGCTGATGCTGGGCAACCTACGCGCGGCATTGACGGTGGCTTTGATACTGCCTCTAGCGGCGCTGTCGACATTTCTACTGATGCGGTTTTTCGATATGTCCGCCAATCTGATGAGCCTGGGCGGTCTGGCTATCGCCATTGGCATGTTGGTGGATGCCGCCGTGGTGGTGGTGGAAAATATTGTAGCCCAGCTGGCTGAGGCTGGCCCTAACAGCCGTCTGCCGCGCCTGCACCTGATCTACCGCGCCGCACGCGAGGTGGCGGTACCGGTGACGGCGGGGATCCTGGTCATCATCATCGTTTTTCTGCCCCTGTTGACGCTCCAGGGGCTGGAAGGCAAGCTCTTCATCCCGGTGGCACTCACCATTGTGTTTGCACTGAGCAGCTCGCTGCTGCTCTCGCTAACCGTCATCCCCGTACTCGCCTCATACCTGATCCGCAAGGTCAACCAGACGGACCCCTGGCTGGTGCGTCTCCTGCACAAGGCTTACCAGCCGATGCTCAGCTGGGCGCTCGGGCATGAGCGCCTGGTCATTGGCGCAGCGCTGGCGGCACTGGCTGCCACCGGGGTGGCGTTCACCCACATCGGCAAGGCGTTCATGCCGACCATGGACGAGGGAAACGTCATCATCCAGTTAGAGAAGCTGCCTTCTATCAGCCTCGGCGAATCGTTAGGGCTCGACTTGCGGGTCCAAAAGGCGCTATTGACCGAAGTGCCGGAGGTCTTGAGCGCAGTGGCACGCACGGGCACCGATGAACTGGGCATGGATCCCATGGGCCTCAACCAGACCGATACCTTTCTGGTACTCAAGCCCCGCAGTCAATGGCAGGTGCCGGATAAGCAATCGCTCATCGACAGGCTGCGCGCGGTAATGACGATGTTTCCGGGCATCGCCTATGCGTTTACTCAGCCCATCGAGATGCGTGTCTCAGAGATGCTCACCGGCGTACGCGGTGATGTGGCGGTGAAAATCTTCGGCTCAGACCTTGCCATTCTGAACCGGAAGGCCGAGGAAATCGCCGCGCTGTTGCGCCGCATTGAGGGCGCCGAGGACGTCCAACATGCCCGCAACGAGGGGGTGCAGTATATGCGGGTGGCTATCGACCGCTTGGCGGCCGGTCGCCTGGGCCTGGACGTCAACCAACTGGCCGCCGAGCTGCGCAGTCAGCTGGAAGGCAATCAGGTTGGCACCATTTATGAGGGCGCGCGGCGAACACCCTTGCTACTGCGTGGTGCGGCCGAGGTGCGTAACTCGGCGACAGAGTTCGCCAATCTGATGCTGACGCTACCCGACGGTCGCCTGGTGCCGCTTGCCACGCTCGCCCAGGTGGATCGGATCCAGGGGCCAGTGCAGGTGGGCCGCGAGCAGGGTAACCGCATGAGTGCCGTGATCGCCAATGTGCGTGGCCGCGACCTCGTGAGCTTTGTGGAGGAGGCGCGCGGTACGGTGACTGAGCGGTTGCAACTGCCGGCCGGTTACCACCTGGAATGGGGCGGTCAGTTCGAAAACCAACAGCGGGCAGCCAAGCGCTTGTCGCTGGTAGGGCCGGTGTCCGTCGGCCTCATTTTCCTGCTGCTGTTCTCCACCTTTCGTTCCCTGCGCCAGGCCGTGCTGGTACTGCTCAATGTTCCGTTCGCCCTGATCGGCGGGGTATTCGGCCTGTGGCTTGCCGGCGAGTATCTGTCTGTGCCGGCGTCGGTGGGCTTTATCGCGCTGCTCGGTATCGCCGTGCTGAACGGTATCGTAATGGTGACGTATTTCAACCAGCTCCAAAGCCTGGGCCGACCCGTCACGGAGGTGGTGGTGGAAGGCGCCCAACGGCGCCTACGCCCGGTGTTGATGACCGCCACCATCGCCGCCTTTGGGTTGGTGCCGCTGCTGTTCGCGACAGGCCCTGGCTCAGAGATCCAGCGCCCCCTGGCAATCGTGGTGATCGGCGGGTTGCTGACCTCCACGCTGTTGACGCTGATCCTGCTGCCGATCCTCTACCGCCGCTATGGTGCTCTGCAAAGCGCATCGGTTGCCTCGACTGTGCGCGCACCGGCCCACGACGGAGAGATTGCCGAGCGGTAAACTGGGTCACAGGCTACCCTGTGGCGTAACGGTTCGTAGCATTTGTCTCGAGACCCGCATGAGATCTTGTCTCCTGGTTCTTATCGTGGCGCCCGAGCTCGAGGAGCCGCTGGCAGATTGGCTGCTGGAGCGCGAAGACATCAGAAACTTCACGCGCCAAGCGATCCATGGCCTCAACCGCGAGCACGGCGAATTCTCCTTGGAGGAACAGGTCACCAGCCGGCAGAAGCGCGTGATGTTTCACGTGCAGACATCGGAAACCAGAGCCCGAGCGCTGGTCGCGAAATTGCGCACGCAGCTCCCCAGCGCAGCCCGTCAGGTTTGGCTGATTCCACTGCTGTCGCTACCCCTGGAGGGCTGAGGCATCGGCACCGCAACCGTTGTTGACGCCGCCGATGCCTCAGCGATCGCTGCGCGCCTCCGCATGACCGAACCGGAGCGTACCGGACATCGGGCGAGGCTGCGTCATCGCGAAATGCACCCGACCCGTGAGGCCGATCAGGAGCAAAGTCGCGAGCGCATACCGGACCATGACAGAGCTCAGGGCCAGGCCTTGCCCAAACAACTGCGACTGCCTGCCGGTGGCGCCGAGTTCGGCGGCCCGGGAGGCCAACAGGCGGGCAGAGTCGGGCCCGGACGTTGCCGGCGATGACCCCGACTGTGGCCATGCGGGCTCGTCGGCGGGTGCGCCTGGTCGTGCTCGCGCTCGGGGTGGGTGCGGTTGGGCTCGCACCTGCTTTAGCCGATCCGGAGGCGACGGCCGCTGGCCATGAAGAGGCATACGGGCTGCGTCGCGCCGGGAAAATCTTACCGCTAGAGCACTTTATCCGGCACGCGCAAACGCTTTACCCGGGCCAGATCCTGGAGGCGGAGTTGGAGCACAAAGCCGGTCGGTTGATTTATGAGATCGCCATAGCCGATCGGGACGGCCATTACCAGGAGCTCTATTATGATGCCGCGAACGGTCGGTTGCTGCGCGTGGAGTAAGATTGAAACATGCGTCTCTTACTCGTGGAAGATGATGAAGGTCTCGCCCGCGAGCTGCGCGGGCGGCTGCGAGATGAAGGCTACGCCATCGATGTTGCCGCCAATGGCATCGATGCCGAACACTTGGGCCGGGAAGAAGATTATGATCTGATCCTTCTGGACCTAGGGCTTCCCGACCGGCCGGGGCTTGACGTGCTGCGCCATTGGCGGTCAAGCGGCATCGGCAAGCCGGTCATTATTTTGACGGCCCGCGATGCCTGGCACGAAAAGGTGGACGGTCTAAAAGCCGGAGCGGACGATTACGTCGCTAAGCCATTTCACTTCAAGGAATTGCTGGCGCGCATACAGGCCGTCATCCGGCGCAGCGTCGCCAAAGGAGCAGAGCAGCTGACGGCGTTCGGTATTACGCTGAACGAAGACCAGCAAGCGGTGGTTCTGGAGGGCGGCGAGCGCCTGCAACTGACCGGTACGGAATTTAAGCTGCTTCGTTATCTCATGCTGCACCGCGGGAAGATCCTCTCCAAGTCAAGACTCGCCGAGCACCTCTACGAATTCGACGACGAGCGCGATAGCAACGTCATTGAAGTGTACGTTAATCGACTCCGACAAAAACTGGGCAAGCAATTAATCCAAACGCTGCGCGGCCAGGGCTACGTGTTCGGGAACAAGCCTTGACGTCGATCCAAGGCCGCCTTGGGATCTGGCTGGTGGGTAGCGTGATCCTGCTGTTCGGTCTGCACTGGCTGGTCATGAGCCGGGCACCACGCATGTTCACGGAAGAATACGTCCGCAGCCGCCTGGAGCACGACGGGGAGGGCCTGTTGCTAGGGCTACGCTTCGAGGCGGACGGGCAACCTGCATTGGACCCGGCCTATATCACTCCGATTTATCAGCGTCCCTACTCCGGGCATTACTTTCTTATCCTGGCTGGGAACTACCGGCTCCGGTCCCGTTCGCTCTGGGACGAAGACCTAGCGCTTCCTCAGGACGTGGCCACACATTCTGGTCCTTGGCATGTCAATGGACCGCAACGCCAACCTCTCCTGTTGTGGGCCCGCCGCTTTGAGAAGGAGGGTCGAGAGGTGGTCATCGCCGTGGGCGAGGATCTCACCGTCTTGCATGAACACGTCGCCCGTTTCCGCAACCGCTTCACGGTCATAACCCTCGTCCTGTTGCTATTCGCGGTCCTTGCCCAGCGCCTCATGGTACGCCTCGCACTGCGGCCGCTCAATCAGGTGCGGGAAGACTGCCAGCGGCTGGAACGGGGAGAGATTGCCAATCTCAGCGAGAACCTACCACTGGAAGTACGGCCTATGGTGGCAGAAATCAACCGCTTGCTCTACCTCATGCAGCAACGCCTGGAACGCTCGCGAAACGGGCTGGGGAATCTTGCGCACGCCTTGAAGACGCCGCTCACACTGTTGTCGCAGCGAGTCGAAGGCGACGCAGAATTGCGCGACGCCACCACGCTGAGCACCATCAGACAGGCCGTTGGCAGCATCAGTGCCATCGTGAACCGCGAGCTCAAACGGGCACGTTTGGCCGGAGGAAGAAGTCCTGGACAACGCTTCGACGTCGCTCTCGAACTGTCGAGCCTCATTGCTCTATTGAGAAGAGTCTACGCCGAAAAAGGACTTCAATACGAGGTGGTCGCAGCGGAAGGTAAAATGTTCAGCGGCGATCGAGAAGATATGCTGGAACTGTTCGGAAATCTTTTGGACAACGCCTGCAAGTGGGCGGGCACTCGCGTGCATGTGCGCGTTGAAACGGGGCCCGGCCTGGCGTTTAGCATCGAGGACGACGGCCCCGGAGTACGCCACGAAGTGTTGGAACGCCTGGCCCAGCGGGGAATGCGCTTGGATGAATCCACCGCTGGCCACGGTCTTGGACTCTCGATCTGTGAGGACGTCGTAAGACAGTACCAAGGCAGCATCACCTTCCACCGATCCATTCGGCTAAAGGGCTTTCAGGTAAGCGTTCGTTTGCCCGAAGCTTCCGTAGGTCAACAATACAACGGCGTCTGAGCCATAGCGGCGCCTCAACCCCCGCGCTTCCTCCTAGCGGCTACCGACCGGGCCGCCTAGCCCTTTTATCGACCGAGGGCCATGCTCATTGTTGACCGAGACATCAACAACGTGCGCGCTCCGGAGCGAAACGCACTTTTTCCGAGATTTGTATATTTACAATCAATAATTTTAACCCTATATTATAGGTACAAGATATGTACAAAAGGAGACACAGATGAACATCACCACGACCCTCGATCCCATTACCCTGCAAGATGCGCCCAAGACGGGACCGCACCTTCGAGAAGGCGACTTGGACATTTATTTTGTTTCCGATGACAGCCTTGCGGCGTACCAGGATCTGCACGTGGAGCGCCCAGGGCTTGATCTGGAGCATAATCTTGACAATCCAACGGAGGAATACGGTACCGACTGGAACTAATCGCGAAGGCAGCAAGCCTAAGTGAGTGATCGTCGCGCTCGGTTACCCGTAGAGATGGCACGGGGCCGTCTGTGCGCAGTGACGCTGGAGAGAGTTAGCCGCGCTCTTTGCAATGGGCCTCCTTACCCCACGCCCACCCTATTGTCTGTGCATGTGGCACGGGGGGATGGTGCTTCGGGTAACAAGCGCCTGTTTCGTTGAGGAGGCTCCGCCGAAATGGCGGGGCCCCTTTATTTTTTGCAGCCCATGAGGGTACATCGCGGACACAGCGGGCGGCGTAGCGGTTGTTTGGCTCGGTCTATCCCGCGTTTCCATCCGAGAGCAATGCTGCGCACCACGATGACGCTTCGCCGTGCCCACCCACCGAACAGCCGATGACGCTCATGGCCCTGGGGGAGGTTACCGTGCGTAGGGATCATTTTGACCCCAGCAAGACACATCACACGCCGAGCGGGTTTCGCAATAATCACCCCCACGCCGAACACGGCCTCGTCGCCCTGCTGCGCTGGCAATGGGAACGATGGCAACGGCGCTGGACACGGCGCGCCACGGCGCCTGTCCCGGCTCTGGCGTCAACCGATCCGGGCTACCTGAAGGCGAATGACCGTGAGACGACTGTGACATGGATCGGTCACTCCACGCTGCTGCTGCAAGTGGCGGGCATCAATCTTGTCACCGATCCTCACCTGACGGACCGTGCGTCACCCCTATCCTGGATCGGACCCAAGCGAAACGTGCCGCCCGGTCTTGGCTTTGCCGAATTGCCTCCCCTTGACTTGGTATTGCTCTCCCATAACCATTACGACCACCTCGATTTGCCCACCCTGAGGTGGTTGGGCCAGCAGCCCTGCGAACGACAGCCTCAGGCAGTTGTTCCCTTGGGGTTAAAGGCATTCCTCGCGGAACAAGGGTTATGCAAGGTGGTGGAGCTCGATTGGTGGGAGCACGTCTGCTTTCGAGATGCTGTCATCCATGCGGTGCCAGCCCAGCACTTCAGCGCTCGGACTCCCTTCGACCGCAACCAAACCCTGTGGGCCGGCTATGTCGTGGAGCATCCCGTGTGTCGCTTTTTCTTCGCTGGTGACACCGGGTACTGCGCTGATTTCCAGATCATCGGACGAAAACTCGGGCCCATGGATCTGGCAGCGATCCCCATCGGCGCCTACGAACCGCGTTGGTTCATGCACGCCCTGCACGTCACTCCGGAGGAAGCCGTCAAAATACATCAGGATGTGCGATCCCGGCGTTCCGTAGGGATACACTGGGGCACTTTTGAGCTGACAGACGAACCGCTGGATGAGCCGCCGAAGAGGCTACGAGAAGCGCTCGCCCGCGCGGGTATTTCCGCTGAGGAATTTTTCGTGATGCAGCACGGCGAAACCCGCCGCCTGGGCGATTCCCATGTCGATCGCTCCGCGCTCAGCGGTGATGCGGCACGTGATCCTGCAGGACTTGCCACGCAAAAGAGGAGTAAACTTAACCTGCAAGGGTGAGTGGTCAAGAAAATTCGCTAGTGAACAGCACTACCAGGACGCAAGCGCCGACTCCGCAGCAAGACAGCCGCCTCGATTACAGCGCCGGCACAGCCTTCGTCGAGGAATGCTACGTCCCTATCCGCAAGGCGTGCCTGCCACTACTCGATTGGGGCTTCCTGCGCAGCGACGCAACCTACGATGTGGTGCACGTCTGGAAGGGTCGCTTCTTCCGCTTGCAGGATCACCTCGACCGCTTCGAGCGCTCCGTCACCAAGCTGCGCCTCACGCTCCCTTATGCGCGCGACGACATTGGCCGTATTTTGTGTCACTGCGTCCGCCTAAGCGGGCTGCGGGACGCCTATGTCGAAATGATCTGCACCCGCGGCGTGGCGCCCTTCGGCAGCCGTGATCCGCGCCAATGCCGCAATCGCTTCTTTGCCTTTGCGATCCCTTTCGTGTGGATCGTCGACCCCGAGCGCCAGCAGCGTGGCATCAACCTCACGGTCAGCTCCGTGGTGCGTATCCCGCCCCAGTCGGTAGACCCCACCGTGAAGAACTACCACTGGGGAGATTTTACCCGGGGCCTGTTCGAAGCCTTTGGCCGCGGAGGCGATACCGTGGTGCTGGTCGATCTAGAGGGCAACGTGTCGGAGGGGCCCGGCTTCAACGTGTTTGCCGTGATCAAAGCCGAGGTCGTCACGCCGGGGCACACCGTGCTCCAAGGTATTACCCAGCGAACGATGCAAGAGCTTTGTACGGAAATCGGCATTCCCTGTCGCGCCGCTACGATCAGTCCGGCCGAACTGAGCCAAGCCGAAGAGGTGTTCCTCAGCAGCACGGCGGGCGGCGTCATGCCCGCCACCCGGGTCAACGGTCAACCCATCGGCGACGGGAATCCAGGACCCGTGACCTTGCAGCTGCGCGATCGCTACTGGCGTAGACATGAAGAGGGCTGGCACGGTACACCCATCGATTACGATTGATGTCACCCCCACCAGCTCGGCACCTTTCCGGTGCCGTTTAGTCAGGGTTGCTCCTATAAAGACGCCGGCAGCAACGGCAGGCCATCGACGTTTTACCGGGACGGTGCCGTCTCCTGCCGGTCGGGAACTTGCCCGGCTGTCAACCCGGTTTCCGTACGGTACAGCTCCCGCAGTAACTGCCGCCACGCCCGAAACTGCGCCTCGGCCGACCCGCTCAAGGTGGTCACTCGTCCCTCAACCTCGATGACCCGTGGTGCAACCTCTTGCGAAAATGAACTGGCCAACTCCATCAGGGCATCCCGGTGGATCTCGGCCTGCGAATATTTCTTCACGCCCCGCCCGATGACGGCCGCACCCCCGATGACCGAGGCAACGCTTGCCGCGGTGCCCACGGCATTGCCGCTGCTCGCGGCACCGGCCAGCCCGCCAGCAGCGGCCACCGATCCGAGAATCACATCTTGCCTGGCAGAACGCTCGATACCGCGCACCGCCCGGGTTTCCTCATAGCTGCTCTTGCGCCACTCCCGGTACGCTACCTCCAGGTCACTGGCAAGCTGTCCATAGTGGGCATCAAACACCCGCAGCAGGTCGCGCTCGCGCGCGTGGATGGCCAGGATGCGGAGCATCATCGGATACTCCGCCGCCGGCAAGCGCTGGATCTCATAGATCCCGTCCTCGTCTTGCACCAAATAACCCTCGAAGGCGTAGGGCGCCACCCCCTGCGCAAACCGCAGTGTCGCTGCCGTGCGCACCGCGGCAACCTCCCCGGTCGTCAACGCACCGCGTATCGCAGACAGGTCATTGGCAATCGCATTGTAGAGGTCTTGAAAAGGATCCACATGCGATAGACTGGCATCGGTGTACGCATACTTGCTCGCGGTGCGCTCATACTCCTTATCCAGGTACAAACGGCCGGTCGCATCCCGCGCCTCGACGCTGACCTTCAGCTCGAGACCGTTGGACGCTAAGATGCGACCGCGAACGGTGACATCCACGGCATCGGTAGCATCCGGGATAACGCGAACGGCCCCCCAATGGCCACTCTCCTCGAGGGTTTTCCGCAGCGCAAAAGCCAGATAGCGACCCTCCGCCTTGCGAATCACCGCCGGCGCGTTTCCCGCTGCCGCCGCTGGCGCATCCTCGAACGGGCCCGGCTCGAACAGCGCCACGCCGACATGCAAGCGTTGCTCTGGCGCGAGCGCCGTTGCCGGCTGCCGCAACGGCGCCGGATTGGCATGAATGACTTGATGGGTGGTGCAGGCTGTTAGCCACCAGACGCACCCTACCAGTGCCAGTACACGGCAAAATTGCTTACCATTCATGACACCGTCCACGCTCTGATGGGCCCGAGGGTGCTCGGTGAGCATGGCCGCACGGCCGTTTTCGCAACAGCAGAATATGCCATGGCTTATGCAGGATCGCGGGTGATCAAGAGAAGCGCTCTGGTGATGCTGGTCCTTGGATGGGCGTGGCTCGTTACCGGCTGCACGCAAACCGTTCGCCTTCCCGAGGTGTTCCCCACCCCGGTAACCCAGAAACTGCCCCTTCGCGTAGGGCTTTACCAGGATCGCCCGTTTCGCGACTACGTTCACCAAGGGGCGTCCGAGATGGGGCGCGCCTGGGTTGTCGATCTGCGGGCCATCCACAAGACGCTTTTCAAAACACTGCTCGCTTCGCAATTCTCCGAGCTGATCGAAGTTGATCGCCTCTCGGGAATACCCCCGCAACCCTCAGGCTTAGAGGCCATCATCGAACCGCAAGTTCAGGCCTTTACCCTGCAGACCCCGTCCTCGTCGGCGAGCCCATATTACCGCGTCTCAGCCCTCTATCTCCTTAGAATATATTCCTCCCAGGGAGAACTACCCGGCTCCTGGCCCGTCGAAGGGCGCGGACAGGGCCATCCGGGCTGGCTCAAAGCAAGGCAAGCGGTAACCGAGGCGGTCACTCAGGCGTTGCGCGACGTCGGTGCGCAGATTGTTATAGAGCTCGCGGCACAGCCCACCATCAGAGACGTGCTTACCGCCAAGCAAGCGCGGGACGTTGGGGCCGCGGCCGTTGAAGGGCGATGAGTAAAGCGTGATGTTATTGCCGAAGGTCATGGCCGCGCTGGCCGCGCTGCTGTTGATGGCAAGCTGCTCCACCTCGCGGGTGGAGGTAATCCGCCATAACCCGATCGAAGATCGGAGCCCGCAATCGGTCGTTATCCTCAGCCGAACGGGCGCCCCGGCGACGCAACCTGAAGCAAGCTTTCTGGAATGCCTCAGCAAGGGCGTCGATAACGGCCACTTGAGCGTCTATGCGCAACAGCAGTTTCTGGACGCGTTATTTCCTTGGTTCGAGCCCCGCGCAGCGCCCACGACCTTGGCTGAGCTGCACGCGCTGTTGGCCCGCGCGCCGGTCGCCGCCAAGTTAAGCCGCACCGGCGTGCGTTATCTGATCTGGGTGCGCGGGGATACCCAGACCACCGATGGCGGCGGGGGCATCAGTTGTGGTGTCGCACCGTCCGGTGGAGGTTGTATCGGCTTTGCTTGGTGGGACAACGATTCCACCTACGAGGCGCTGATCTGGGATCTGCAACGGCGCTGGTCCGTGGGGGCGGTGAGCGCCGAGGTGTCCGGTACCTCCTACCTGCCCGCCGTTATCATCCCGGTTCCCCTGATCGCACGCACCCGATCCACCGCGTGCCGAGGTCTTGCAGAGCAGCTCCGAGAGCTGCTGCGCGCGCCCGCCCGATAGCCTTTTTGCAAGACAGCCAACACGCCCGCCGTACCGCTCATGGCCGCAGGCTGTTCAGGCCGACAAAAGCGCCGCCATTGCGCTGCGAAAGGATACGCATGAGTGTGGCAAATCGAATCCCGGTAACCTGGAACGGCTCCGGGCGGCTAAACTGCACGGGGAAGCCCACAGCATGGATGCGAACCCGGCGATTACCGGAAGTATCTGCGCTGTTGAGCCGGTCAACGGCGGTGACGACCGCATCGATGGAGCCGCCGGTGAACTCATCGCCGAACACATAGATGCTGATGCGTTTGTCGGCGGCGTAGAAGCGCTCGATGGCCTGTTGAATGCCCTCCACGGGGCTGCTGTTGCTGAACGGATGCCAGGTCTGCAGCCGAGACACGATCGCCTTGCGCCGCGCTGGGGTATCCGGGATCCACCTTCGCGCGTACTGCGAGAACATGTAGGTACCCATGTCGTTCATGACCTGGATGCCCTTGACCTGCGGGTAGATCTCGAGTGTCTCGGTGATTTTTTGTGCGAGCAGCGACCAAGCGTATTCGTACATGCTGCCTGAGGTGTCGATGACGAAGATGATGTACTCGCTGTCCACAGGAATGCCGCCCACCCGCCGGTCGCGCCCGGTGCTT
The DNA here is from genome assembly GCA_018224385.1 of Gammaproteobacteria bacterium. Lineage (GTDB taxonomy): Bacteria > Pseudomonadota > Gammaproteobacteria > HK1 > HK1 > JAGTVB01. The sequence continues at coordinate 1,319 of JAGTVB010000381.1, read as the reverse complement.
CCAACCGGCGGTGCCAATCGTCGCATCTCTTCGGTGAGTGCTTGACGCGCGCCCGCCAGCTGGCCCTGGAGGATATTTTGTACGGCGCTCGCTTGCTTGGCGGCGGCGAACCGGCCTTCGACGGTTGAGCGATCGCCCTGCAAGCGCGCCACCCGCGCCCGCTCCTCGGCGAGCTGCCGCTGCCGGCTGACGAGCTCACGGCTCAACACGTCAGTCTCGCCGCGCATCGCCACAAGCGCGCGATGAAGACGTGCCTCGCTCGCCTCCAGATCCTCGGTGGTGCGCTCCAGCACCTGCGGCTCCACCCCCTTGACGATCACGGAAAGCAGCACGATAGCGCCAAAAGCACAAAATATGGCATCCAGAAAAGAGAGCCCTAAGCCCTCGGTGACACGCCGTTTTCGCATCGTCAGGGCCAATCCGCCGAAGGGCTGAAAAAAGCGCCCTCAGTCGCCACGGCCAACTTCCAGTAGGCTGAAGGGGCCGCCGGATCACCTTCCATGGGAAACAGGATGATGTTCACGGGAATGCCCGGCGCCAGCCCCTGGACGGCGCTGGCAAAGTGCTGCAGGCGCTTCTCGGCGGAAACCGTGGTCCTCATCCCCCTCGATTGGCCCTGGGTGGGCAAACCGTCAGTGAGCAAGAAAATATTGTCGGGAGGGGGGTTCATGGCCTTCACCGCAGCGAACGCCGGGTGCAAGCTGGTCCCCTTCTGCGGGATGGCGCGGCGCAGGTGCTCCACCGCGGCGTCGAGCTGGTCCGGGCGACCCGCCTCCAGCCATTGACCCTCCGTATTGGGAATCAGCGGCCCCGCCGACTCGTTAAAGCCGTAGATCTGAAACCGGCTCGTGGACGGCAGATGGGTCAGCAGCCAGTCGGCGGTGGATACCGCCCGTTGCCACTTCGGGGCCCGTATCTTGACATCGTCAGACAGGTTGCGCCGGCGCAGCACCTCGACAATGGTCTCGCCCAGCATGCTGGCGGAGGTATCGACCAACACCATGATCCGTTCACCGCCCATTTTGAGATCGGTTAAGTACTGCCGATCGCCCTCGCCTTTGAATTCCCGGAGCCGGTCCCCCGGCAGTTCGGAGGCCGCCGCACCCGCTGCCAGGCGCTTTAGCCCTTCCTCCCGCGATTGGAGGTCCGCTTTCAGGCGCTCCAGATCTGCCTTGGCGGCTAGCGTATTTGCTTGCAGCTCGGCCAGCTGCACCCGCCGCGCCGCCATATCACTGATGATCCGATCGGCAAGACCCTCGGCGCGCTCCAGCTCGTCGTCGGTTTCCTGCAAGGTATTTTTAAGGATGACGAGGCGTTTG
>JAGTVB010000380.1 GCA_018224385.1 Gammaproteobacteria bacterium | reverse complement strand
TTTCCTATGAAACGCGTCGTCGCATCAAAGACGAGCTACAGCAGGAGATCGAGGAAATCTTCTATGGGTGGAATTTCTGCCATCCCTGGAACGAATGCACCGAGTAGCCGCCGGCGTACCCGAGGAAAGTCTAGCCGTCTTACAAGGTGACCGCACAAGCACCGTCGCCTTGAAAACAGCGTCTTAACACCAAGGGATCCCGCGCGCCGCCCGGGGCAGATCACCCACCCGACCCACTGCATGCAACATGATCAGACGCTTTACGGGCGCAATACCGTGGGTGAGCTGCAAGCCCAGATTGCGGGCCGCTTGCACCACGCGGAAACGGCTGCCAAAGAGCAGGTGCAAGCCATCCATGGCCAGGTGCATAGCCCGATTGTGGCCTTTTCGCCAACGCTCGTAGCGGCGCAGCGTCAGCAAGTTTCCAATATCGCGGCCCTTTGCGCGCGCCTCCCCAATGACCTCGGTCAGGGTCGCCGCGTCCAGGAACCCAAGATTCACACCCTGCCCCGCCAGAGGGTGGATGGTATGGGCTGCATCACCTACCAGGGCAACGCGATGTTGGACGTATCGGTGTGCGCGAAGTGAGCGCAGGGGAAACGTGGCACGCGGACCCACCCAGGTGATCGAGCCCAGCTTCGCATCGAACGCACGGCCAAGCGCTAGCGCGAACTCTTCACTGGGCATACGGCTAAGCGCCGCCGCGGCGGCGGGGGTCGTTGACCAGACGATGGAACTGTAATTTTCTGGCAACGGCAAGAACGCCAGGGGGCCCGAGGGCAAGAATCGTTGCCAAGCGGTCTCCTGATGAGAAAGCTCGGTGCGCACGTTGGTCACCAGGGCCTGCTGGCCGTAGCCATGCACTGCGCTTGGTATTCCCACCCGCCGCCTTACGGGCGACTCACTGCCGTCGGCCCCCACCAGCAACGGCGCTTTGATTTCGACATCCTTGAGCGCCACGCGAACGCATTCGGGTTCGAGAATCAGCCCACGCAGTCGTGCCGGCCGAAACCACGTCACCGAATCCAACGCTGCAAGGTGCGCCTCCAGCCCCGCCTGAATGACCCGGTTCTCGACGATATAACCCAGCATCGACTCGCCGACATCGGCGCTGTCGAAATGAATGGCCCCGGCTCCGGCGGCGTCCCAGACATGCATCTCACGAAACGGTCCCATGCGGGATTGGCGCATAGGCTCCCATGCACCGAAGCTGCGAAGAATGTTCTCCGAGGCGAGCGTTACCGCACTCACCCGGAAGTGATACGCCTCATCGCCAAGCAGATCCTGCCACGGGCGCTCTTCAACCAAAGCAACCCGCAAACGCATTTGCCCCAAACCGCAGGCGAGTGCGGCGCCCACCATTCCGCCGCCGACGATCACCACATCGTATGCAATGATATCCTTCATGTTGAACTTCCGGCAGTAGGGGTTTTGCTGGACGCGGCTATGGCGGCAACCCCCTGGATAGGCGCAACTGCCGCCCGGCCAAACCCATGGCGCGGCGCGCCAGAGCATGTTTCAGACAAGGCAGGAGATCCGTCCCCAGCAGCCCTAGACTGCGGAGCCCGGACACCCATTGCGAGCGAATGGAAAATACCCGCGCCAGCGTATCGGTAAAAAGGGTCACGCTTCTTTGGTCGTCACGGCGCAGGTCGAGATAACGCCTTAACACGGCGGCCGAGCCCAGATCTTGACCGCTTCGCCGGGCTGCCACCAACACTTCCGCCAGGGCCGCCGCATCTCGCAGCCCCAGATTGAACCCCTGCGCAGCGATGGGGTGAAGTGTGTGCGCGGCATTGCCGATGACTACCGCACGCGCAGCCACATGAACGCTGGCGGAAACAAGCCGAAGCGGATATTCAACCCGGGGGCCGACCCGAACCAGGCGCCCAAGGCGCGATCCGAAAACCTGGTTCAAAGCTTCCAGGAATGCCGCCTCGTCAAGATCGAGGAGCATCTCGGCCGCCGCCGACGGCAGCGTCCAGATAAGTCCGCATTGCCCTTCGTTGAGGGGCAGAAGTGCCACCGTACCGCGGCTGCTGAACCGTTCGTACGCGACGCCGCGGTGATCCACGGAGGGCGTGACCTGGGCGGCAATCGCATTTTCACCATAGTTGTGCTCAACAGCCGCAAGGCCTAACAGATCGCGAACCGTGGAACGCGCCCCATCGGCGGCCACCAGCAGTTGAGCACGCACCGTGTGCACAGCCGCCGCGGCATTCCTCAGCCCGGCCCGGATCCCGCCGTCCTCAGCGAAAACGCCGACCACCCGAGTCGGCGACATCAGCGTGAGCTGGCGATGCTGCGCCAGGCCGGCTCTGAGCGCCTCCCCAAGCGCGCGCGCCTTGGTGACATAGCCCAGGGCCGGTACGCCTTCGTCCTGTGCGCGAAACCGCGTGGCACCGAATTGACCCCGTTCCGACACATGCACTTCCCGAATCGGGCTGGCGGCATGGATGAGATGGGACCACAATCCCAACGTATCGAGGATGCGTTTGCTGCCAAGGGAAAGGGCAAGGGAGCGATCATCGTGGCTCGCCGGTTCCTTATCCATAGGTACCGCGTCCACCACGCCGACTCGCAAGGATGCCCCGGCAAGAGCACACGCAAGGCTGGCCCCTACAAGCCCGCCACCGATGATCAGCACATCGACATCGATAGCCGGTGTACTGCGCGCATTCGCTCGCTTCATTGGCTCCACTTCCATCCCGTCCCCACCAGCGCCTCGATGGCCTCTACGCTCTTTGGCACCTCCTCGGTGAGCACTTCAGGTCCCTGCACCGTCACCAGCACATCGTCCTCGATGCGCACACCGATATTCCACCATTTTTTTGCGACGCCTTGATCACCAGCGCGGATATAGAGACCGGGCTCGATGGTTGTCACCATCCCCGGCTCAAACACCCGCCACTCATGGGCGACCTTATACTCGCCAACGTCATGCACATCCATCCCCAGCCAATGACCGGTGCGATGCATGAAGAATTTCTTGTAATGTTCCTTCTTGATAAGCGTACTGACCCGTCCTTTCAAGAGACCCAAGCGCACCAGGCCTTCGGTCAGCACACGCACTGTCGCGTCATGGGGCGCTTGCCAATGATTACCGGAGTGAACCTGGGCGATGGCCTCTTGCTGCGCCTCCAGTACAAGCTCATAGATGGCCTGCTGCGCTGGCGTAAAGCGGCCGTTAATTGGAAATGTGCGCGTAATATCCGCAGCGTAGCACTCATATTCCGCGCCGGCATCGATCAACAACAGGTCGCCCGACTTCAGCAAGGCGCTATTGGCTGTGTAGTGCAAAGTACAGCTGTTGGCTCCCGCCGCAACGATGGACGGGTAGGCAGGGGCGCGGCTTCCGCCTCGCATGAACTCGTAGATAAGCTCTGCTTCGATTTCGAACTCCCGCATGCCGGGCCGGCAGACCGCCATCGCGCGGCGGTGACCCTGAGCGCTGATGGCCATCGCCTTGCGCATCATGCGTAACTCACCCTTGGATTTATAAAGACGCAGCTCGTGCAGCACATGATCCAATGCTACGAACTCCACCGGCGGGGTAACGCCTGCCCGCGATTTAGCGCGCAACTGATTGACCCATCCCAGGACCTGCTGGTCAAACTCGGCATTGTAGCCCATGGCGTAGAACACCCGTGCACGGCTCTCCATGAGCCCGGGCACGATGTCGTCCACATCACCAATTGGGAACGCATCGTCTGCCTGGTATTCGCTGCACGCCCCTTCCAAGCCGGCACGAGGTCCATCCCACAACTCTTTCTCGGGATCGCGCTCGCGGCAGAAAAGCAGGTACTCACCTTGCTTGCGCCCCGGGATCAACGCCACCATGGCGGCTGGCTCGGGGAAGCCCGTCAAATAATAGAAATCGCTGTCAGGACGGAACGGGAATTCGACGTCACGATTGCGTGCCCGTACCGATGCTGCGGGCAATATGGCGATGGCGTCATCGCCCATCGCTTCCATGAGCCGTCGGCGGCGCCTGGCAAATTCCTTTTTTTCCATTCGCTCCATGGTAACCTTCATCAACTCTTCAGTATTTCCCCGTGCTCTGTGGTCTGCATCCTATCGCAAGCCTGAAATTCCTCGCGGAGGATGAGCGTTGCTACCCGCAAATACTCCACAAGTTCTGCGTAGGCCGCTTCATTTGCGTCTGCATCGGCGCAGCTAGCGACATCGATGCGTGTCATCTCGGACATATCCCGCAAAATTTCCCAGCTATCCTGGGGCAGCGGTTGAGAATAAATGCCTGCTGCGAGGCCAACCCCCGCTAAGAAACCGGCACACCATTGTCCCAGCGACTCACTGCGCAGCACCAACGCCTCACTGTCCGGAGGAACAAGTACCTGGAAGCAGCAGTCGGACGACGCCAGCTGGTATGTGGTGGCCACCGCCAGGCGTTTGAGCAGCACGCGGCACGCCGCAGCGAACGGATCTTGCGCATCCACATCATCGAGTACGCGCGCCAGCCATTCCTCTTCATCGAAGTGGCCATGGGTGCAGAGCATCCCGCACAGAAGCCCGTGACTTTCCGCGGCTCCGATTGCAGTGGCCGTGCGGCTAAGGGCTTCGTGCAACGCTTCGAAACTTGGAAGCTCGATTTTCTGTTGCATAAACAAAGCCCTTTGCAATTCCCCTAACCAACATGGCGCACCTCGGGCCCGGCCAATCATCGGGCCATGGTCATCTTTTCGTCAGCGTGACCAGTCAGAGGTTAAAACCGCACCCAGACTCTGTAGGCAGCCAGTCTCCTTGCCACAAGGGTGTGTCCGGCCGGGATGCCGGACTCAAGTCTACAAGGATGTCTTCACGACGTCCCTTGAGAGGCACGGCGACTGGCTGCCACCCGGACGAAACGATGACCATGGCCAATCATCGCGCACCATCGCGCGTTGTTGTTCCTGCAATCCTATCATTGCGCTGACACATGCCCAAGCCAGAACGTGTTTGGCGATTCGGCTTGGACGATGAGCGCCATTGACCCCTAGAAGGTTCCGATTCTATATTCGAGTCTTGCTTATCCGCCGCCCGTTATACCTCGGGTATGTAGTGCGCAAGGGTGACCAATGCCATGGAAAAAGTAGACCTGGAGTACTTGGAAGATCGCATCGATGCGCTCATCCAAGCGTGTGAAGATCTGCGCGCAGAGAACCGCGCGCTGCGCGAGCAACAAGCTCATATGGTTACCGAGCGCGCCGCGCTGATCGAAAAATCCGAGCTCGCTCGCAGCCGCGTAGAAGCTATGATCGCCCGCCTCAAAGCCATGGAGGTGGGATCATGAACGAACACCCAGTACCCGTTAGTATCCAGATTCTGGATAAAGAGTACAGAGTTTCCTGCGCTCCGCAGGAGCGAGAGGCGCTGCTACAATCGGCCCGCATCCTGAACATGAAAATGCGCGAAGTGCGCGACGGCGGAAAGGCGCTCGGAATCGAGCGCATTGCCGTTATGACCGCCCTTAATATCATCCATGAGTGCCTGCAAAACCAGCACGCACACGAGGAGCACAGGCAGTACCTCGAGCGCGGTGTTGATCGCTTAGTTACGAAAATCGACGCCCTACTCGGTCGACGAGACCGCAAAGAAACGATAGACTAAATAGTGGTGCTCCCTGTGGTGTTCGCGGATGGGCTAAGTAATCACTTGAGCCTAAATCGTTACCCTAGGGAACCGGCTATCAAGGTTGGTGTGCATGTCCGTCACCTATGCGGAAAGCCTGATACCTCGATCCATGTTCCCACGTGAACCGTCTGGTTCAAGGGTCAAGGCCCAAGTCGGCACAGACGGGGAGCGCCATCTAGGATGTCCACCACGCTCGCACAGTCCGTGACTTCGCGTTACGCGCTTCGCCGCGAGATCCGTCGCCTACGGCGAAACCTCGGAGACACGCAACGGGTGGCACTTGCCCATGCGCTGGCACGCCAGCTGATGGGCTGCGTGCACCTAAGGCGCAGCGAGCGCATTGGCTGCTATCTCTCCCAAGATGGCGAGATGGATCTGGCACCGCTCATGAAGCGCCTGCGCGACCTGAGCAAGCAGCTCTACCTGCCGGTATTGCGCGGCCCCCGGCTTTGGTTCCTGCCCCTCAATCCCCAAACGCGGCTCGTCGAGAATCGCTTTGGCATCTTAGAACCGGACGCACCCGCGCGTACACGCTGCCCGTCGCAGGCGCTGGACCTAGTGCTTGCCCCACTGGTCGCATTCGATGACCGGGGCCGGCGCCTTGGCATGGGTGGCGGCTTCTATGACCGCACGTTTGCATACCTGTTAAACCGCCAGTACTGGCGGCGGCCGCGCCTCATTGGGATTGCCTATGATCTGCAACGTGTACCGGCATTGAGAGCGCGCCGGTGGGACGTCCCTCTGGACGCAGTGGCAACGGAAAGCGGCGTGCGGTTCTTTGCAGCCCGTGGCGGTGATCATTCCACGGACGGTAACGGCCGCCCACCCTAGTACACCCGTGGATTCGCACGCCGGGGCGCAGCCAACAGAGCAGCCCGATGCGGACCCGTGAAAACCCGGACACACCCTCCCAGGGAGAATCGGTTCCATGCAGTATTGGCTGATGAAGTCAGAGCCCAACGACTTCAGCATCGACGATTTGCAGGCCAGACCGCAACAGCGCGAACCCTGGGACGGAGTGCGCAACTATCAGGCCCGCAACGTGATGCGCGATGAGATGAAAAGCGGCGACTTAGCGTTCTTTTATTATTCCAGTTGCGCCCTTCCCGGCATCGTGGGAATCGTTAAGGTCGTGCGTAACGGGTATCCCGATTCCACAGCCTTCGATCCGCGCTCCCGGCATTACGATCCGAAGAGCGATCCCGCAAACCCCCGATGGTATCAGGTCGATGTCGAGTTCGTCCGCAAGCTACAGCGCCCGATCCCGCTCCTCGAGCTCAAAAACCATCCGCAGCTGGCGGAGATGCCCTTGCTGCGACGCGGGAATCGGCTCTCGATCATGCCTGTTGCTGAGGCCGACTGGCATTTTATCCTGGCACTCGAAAACCGCTAGCCAACCGCGTACCGGCACCACCGGCGCGACCTTTAATCGTTCAGTCCATTCATGGCAACTTCAGGAACTGCTGGTAGGCGATATTATCGGTCTCACTGCGGTGCTCATAGCCGATGTCACGCAAAAACGCCTCCAAACTGCGGCGTTCAGGCATTGGCACCTGGATGCCCATCAACACCCGCCCGTAATCCGCACCGTGATTGCGGTAGTGAAACAGACTGATGTTCCAGCGGCTGCCCATGCGTGTTAAGAAGCGCAACAGGGCGCCCGGGCGCTCCGGAAACTCGAAGTGATACACGGCTTCGTCTTGGAGTTCCCGCGCCCGACCGCCCACCATGTGGCGAATATGCAGCTTCGCCATTTCGTTATCCGTCATGTCGACGACCGCGTAGCCGTGCTCGCGAAGGTGGACCACCAGGGTATTTCTTTCCCTCGCTCCATCCCTGAGCTCTACACCAACAAAGAGCCGCGCCTCCGGGCTGCCGGTAAAGCGGTAGTTGAATTCCGTGATCGACCGAGAACCCAAGGCATGACAAAACTCGCGCAAGCTACCGCGCCGTTCGGGTATGGTGACCGCCAGCAGTGCTTCGCGTTGCTCGCCGATCTCGGCCCGCTCTGCAATATGACGCAGCCGATCGAAATTAACGTTCGCCCCGCTGTCGATGGCAACGAACGTGTTATTGCGTAGTTGCCCCCTCGACCGGTGGACATAACGCTTCAGACCGGCGACGGCTAACGCGCCCGCGGGTTCCGCAATGGAGCGCGTCTCATCGAAAATGTCCTTGATCGCGGCGCAGATCTCATCGGTACTCACCAGCACCACTTCATCGACACATTCTCGAGCGACCCGGAAAGGCTCCTTGCCGACCTGGCGGACGGCCGCGCCGTCTGCAAAAATGCCTACCTGATCCAGCACCACGCGCTCACCCGCTCGCAATGCATGGTGTAATGAGGGCGCCTCATCGGGCTCCACGCCAATGACCCTGATGGCCGGCCACAGGGCCTTGACATACGACGCCACGCCGGCAATAAGCCCGCCCCCGCCCACCGGCACGAAAATCGCGTCCAGCGCCTGTGTATGCTGGCGCAGAATTTCCATGGCAACGGTCCCCTGACCCGCAATCACCTCGACGTCGTCATAGGGGTGGATAAAAACTAGATTGCGATCGCGCGCCAGCGAATCGGCATGTTCGCAAGCCTCATCATAGGCACTGCCGTGAAGAACGATCGTCGCCCCGTAGGCGCGCACAGCATCAACCTTGATCCGCGGCGTGGTCTTCGGCATGACGATCAAAGCCTCGATACCGCGGTGTCGGGCGGCCAACGCAACGCCTTGGGCATGATTCCCCGCTGAGGCCGCAATGACACCCCGTGCGCACGCCTCAGGATCCAAGCCTGCGATCTTGTTGTACGCTCCGCGGAGCTTGAAGGAAAAGACCGGTTGCAGGTCCTCCCGCTTCAACAGCACGCGATTGCCCAAGCGACTGGACAGCATGGGCGCAGGGTCGAGTGGTGTCTCGTGGGCCACATCGTACACACGGGCCTTCAATATGCGCTCTAGGTAATCTCTCATGCCTGATCATTAAACCCGAATGCCGGCGGCTAGGGGAACGCGGCGAGCGCACCCGAGGCTCGCTAGCCCAATAAAGATTTACGTTTTGGGAGGAGGCGAACGGCTGGCCACTCGTCATCCGTTATGATAGCGTGAAGAAAGTTTTTGACTAGCCAGGCATTGCCACGGAGGAGAATTATGTCGCAGGAGGATAAGAAAAAACGTGTCGCTCAGGCAGCGATCGAATACGTGCAGACGGGTACGGTGATCGGCGTCGGTACCGGCAGCACCGCCAATTATTTCATCGACGCGCTCGCCCAGATCAAACATCGCATCGACGGTGCCGTGGCAAGCTCAGAGGCCACGGCGCAGCGCCTCAAGTCCCACGGAATTACGGTGCTGGATCTTAACGGTGTCGACAGCGTCTCGATCTATGTCGATGGAGCCGATGAGGCCAACCGACATCGACAGCTCATCAAGGGCGGTGGCGGAGCGCTCACCCGTGAGAAGATCGTGGCGGCGGTGGCCAAAGAGTTCGTATGCATCGTGGACGGATCCAAGATCGTGGATATTCTGGGGCGCTTTCCGTTACCGATTGAAGTTGTCCCCATGGCCCGAAGCTACGTGGCTCGCGAACTGCGCGCTCTCGGCGGTAATCCCTATTGGCGAGAAGGCTTCGTCACGGATAACGGCAACGTGGTGCTAGATATCCATAATCTCGATATCTTGGAGCCGGTAAAAATGGAGTCTGAGATCAACCAGATTGCAGGCGTTGTCACCAACGGCCTGTTCGCGCGGCGGCCTGCGGATATTTTGCTCATTGGCACCGACGAGGGCGTGAAAACGCTTCGATAGCGTTGCCCTGCGGGCGGGGCTCATACGCAGCACACAAAGAGCCCCTCGGACGGGACCGCTCCAGTCACTTCTGCCGAGTGTATGGGCTTGCTGCCATCCCAAGTGAAGGGATGAATAAGGTGCCAAGCATGGCTGTAGCCTTTGGCCATGGCGCAGCGCTGCAGACGCATTGCGATCACCAAGGTCAAAGCCGTAGTGAGCGCAATGCGGCGCCATGTCTGAATTGGCGAGATTAACCGAACAAGTACCAGAGAGCGGAACCGGCCATCAGCAACGCGCCGGCAATCATGACTCCAATGAGCTTTTTTTCCACCCCATCAAACCCCGCAGACGCAGGGTCATCGGCCCCTTTGCGCATAATGTTCACCTCCGCTGACGTGCTCAGCCCTTAACTGGCAAGTTGCTTCAGAGCCATCGGCAGCGGCCCGTAAAACCTAAACAAGCCGGGACTGCCGCGTGTTCACTCGGGCATTCCCAGCCACCACAACGCGGTCGAACGCGAAGGGGCCTTAGAGCGTGTTTTAAAACCCCGTCGAGCGCAGGTATGGCAAGCATAGCAGGTTTTAAAACATGCTCTTAGAGGCGGGCCCCAAAGCGGCCCTTCAATACCGACTTTTGCACCTTACCGTAGGGGGAGTATGGCAGCGCATCGGTGAACACAACACGTTTTGGAATCTTGTATCGAGCAAGCTGCGTGCGGCAAAAGTCCAGCAGCTCCGGTGCCGTGGCCGTCTGATCAGCGCGCAAGACGATCACCATAACCCCAATCTCGCCGTATTTCTCGTCGGGTTCGCCAATGAGGGCCGCCTCGGCGACGGCGGGATGCTCCAGGAACGCCGCCTCCACTTCCGCCGCGTAGATGTTCTCACCGCCGCTTATAATCATGTCTTTGAAACGCCCGACAATATAGAAGAAGCCGTCACTATCGGCCCGTGCCATGTCTCCGGTGAAAAACCAGCCATCGCGCAAGACCTTGGCAGACGCCTCCAGGTTACCCCAATAGCCTGAACAGACGTGCGGCCCGGCAATTGTCAGCTCCCCCACCTCCCCGGAAGGCACCTGACGACCGTCCCCATCCACAATCCGCATCGCGCTGTGAAAGATGGGTTTACCCACGGACCCGGACTTGGGCACGGCGTCTTCGTCGGTCATCGAAAAACAGTTCGGGCCAACCTCCGTTAGGCCGTATCCTTGACGAAAGACGATGTGTTTTGCATCCCGCCACGCCTGCATCAGCGGTGTCGGACAGGCCGCACCGCCACTGACAAACCAGCGCACATGGCGAAAATCGATGCTGGCGAATGCCTCGGCGCTGTGCCACATCTGAAACAGCGTCGGCACGCCCAAGATCACAGTACAACGCTCTCGCTCAATGGCTTGTAAAGACTCCTCGGCATCAAAGCCCCGCGCCAGCACGATGCGCCCACCGAGATACAGCAGCGGCGTTAGGAAGGCGAACAGCCCACCGGCATGAAACAAGGGCGTGAAAACCGGCGACACGTCGCTTTCCCTGAGCCCCCAGCTGGCCACCGTATTGATGCAGTTCCAAAGCACCTGCCGGTGGGGAATCACGGCACCCTTAGGGGGGCCGGTGGTGCCCGACGTGTAAAGAATACAATACGGATCCTCGGCATCGAGTGCCGGGCGCGGCGGCTCATTATCCGACGCCTGTTCGAGGGCCGCCTCGTAGGCAACCGCCTCCTCCAGCTTTGCCCCGTCTAAGGCCAGCAGGTGCTCAATAGACGCCTGGCCGCGAAGCTCCTGCGCTACCTGGACGAATTCTGGGCCAACGAGCAGCACCTTGGGCGTACAGTCTTGGACAATATAGGCGAGCTCGCGGCTGACGAGACGCCAGTTGAGGGGGGCCAGTATGGCGCCGAGCTTGGCGACCCCGTAGAGCAGGTCAAGGTAGACCACGCTGTTGTGCGCAAGCACCGACACGCGGTCGCCCTTTTCTACGCCAAACCGGGCGCGCAAAAGATTGGCGAGTCGGTTAGCCCGACGATTGAGCTCGGCATAGCGATAGCGGTTACCCGTGGCAAGCTCAACCAACGCCTCCCGGTCGGGCGTGAGCTCAGCCCGTCGGCTCAAAAGATCTCCAGCGTGCATGACTTTTCCCCAATACGTTACTGGGCCATGCTCATCGTCTCGTCCGGGTGGCAGCCGCTCGCCTTGCCTCAAGGGACGTCGTGAATACATCCTTGTAGACTTGAGTCCGGCATCCATGCCGGACACACCCTCGTGGCAAGGCGACTGGCTGCTTACAGATTCTGGGTGCGGTTGTGACCTCTGAATGGTGACGCTGACGTAACGATGACCATGGCCCGTTACTGCGACTGATCGCGAATCTCAGCCGTTCGTTAACTGCAGTGGGTGACTCTACGAGATGCACCGCTTCGCTGTAAAGCATCCACAGCGCCGCATGGTGCGCACCCCGCCCGCTTGGGGCTATCGAGAAGCCCAATACGTTGATTCACAGCCTCTCAGGTGAGCCATAGTCGTGCAACGTACTGGAGTGTTATCCTCGGGATACTCGTCGGCACCGCACCGTTATTGCGCGTTACCCTCTTCGACCAGAACGCAGCGTACATCATCGATTGCCTATAGGAACTACCGACCGACCGATGGACAGTCACAATCTTCGGCGCTTATTTGAGGCGTACACGACCATTGCCGTCCTGGGCCTTTCCAACAAAAAGCACCGTGAAAGCTACGCCACCGCCAAGTATCTACAGGAGCAAGGCTACCGCATTATTCCCGTTAACCCGCGGTTCGAGGAAATTTTGGGTGAACGCTGCTATCCCAATTTGCGGGCCATTCCGGAGCGAATCGATATTGTCAATTGCTTCGTACGCTCTGACCGTATACTCCCCGTCGCCGAGGAGGCCATCGCCGTTGGGGCCCCTGTGTTGTGGCTGCAGCTCGGTATCGTCAATGAAGAGGCCGCGCGGCGGGCGGGTGCCGCCGGCCTCGAGGTGGTGATGGACCGCTGCATCATGCTCGAACACAAGCGGCTTCTAGCGCAATAGCCGCTTTGCCGAAAAGCATTGCGGGAGGAAAACGGGCTAGGGCGCGCAACTATTTTCGGTGCTCTCCAGGCAGCCGCTTGGCCTGACGCGTCTCATGTACGCGATGGCGCCAAGGAGGCGCCGGCTGGTGTTGATCCCATCTTCCTGCACGGCCAGCAGGCAAGGCCGTAGCACCAGAGTCAACGTCTTCGTCACCTTGCCGCGGACCAAAAAGCCGCGACGAGCAGCAGCACCCCGACGGCACGAGACGTTAGCTAGCTGCCAGGGAATGTCGCAGCAAGCGATTCCATGCTCACCACCGTGTCTCGATGGCTCGGGCGCGCAGGTGGCTCTTTACATCGGCGATGGCCACCTCGCGACGGTGGAAGATACCGGCGGCCAGTGCGGCCTGCGCCGAGGTGTTTTCGAACACTTCAGAGAAATGCGCAGCCTCCCCCGCTCCGCTCGAGGCAATAACGGGAATGGTGACCGCCTCGCAAATAAGGCGAATGAGCTCGATATCAAAGCCGCGTTTGGTACCATCGCGATCGATGCAGTTGAGAAGGATCTCGCCAGCGCCCAGTTCCTGGCAAACTCGTGCCAGTTGCCAGGCGTCGATATCGCGACCC
>JAGTVB010000379.1 GCA_018224385.1 Gammaproteobacteria bacterium | reverse complement strand
TTTTTTCCTTTTTCTACAACCTGAATACGGTTGCCCCGTCCAGCGGTGAGTGAAAGCCTTTATCGTTTCCTGAAATGGACCGCCATTACTCTAGCCCTCGCCTGGGTAGGTTGGTCCCTCTATGACTCCTTCGTCAGCGGCCGAAACCCCGGCGACAGCGCCTACCATGAAGCCAATATTCTGTTTGAGGATGGTTACTACGAGCGCGCACTGGACAAGTACCAGGATGCCTTACGGGAGGCCCCTGAGCATATCCACGCAAGGCGTGGCCGGGCCCGGACGCTGCTTCAGCTGGGGCGGTTTCCAGCAGCGCTGCAGGAATTCAACGCTGTGATTGCGATGCAACCGGAATTTGCCGCCGCCTATGCCAACCGCGCCATTCTTCACGATCGCACGGGCAATTATCAGCAGGCGATCGAGGACTATGAACGGGCGCTCGCGCTGGATCCCGAGCTGGCGCGAGGTCCCCATTGGCTTACGCGCTTTCTGCGTCTCCAGGTGCACAAGCCGCCGACCATCGCGGATCGGGCGCGTTACCTGCGCGAGCAGCTGGCCCTACCGGAGGGGGAACGCCTGCTTCGGCTACCGGCGATAGACGCAACGCAGCGCACCTATAAACAATGAGTGAATCCTAACGCCAGATTCCGAGCACGTCAGCGAGCAACACGCGGAAGAAGAACAGCAGCGCAATACAGCCGAACAGGAGCCGCACAAAGTCCGTTTCCCCCTCCTCATCGCGGTACGTGATCCCGTGATAGGCGATGAACCCCGTGACCAGAAGGAAAACCAAATCGATCATTGACGGCCAACCGTTGCGTACCGTGCGTCCATCCCGGAGTGTAACGCAGGGCGCGGCTCTGTAGGCGCCTAATTATCGGCTTCGCGTTCGGTAAATAATTTCCGGCAGTCATTCACTGCGCCCATCTGAAAGCCGGTGCCGGTGACGACTCTGGGCGTATCAGTAACCGTAGGCCGGGGCTGACTCATCCTCGCTTTGAAATCCACTCAGGCGGTGTGGCACGATGTCTTGAAAATCTTCTAACTGCCAGGATTGTGGCTCGGGAAACGCCTCGATTTCACGGAAATCCGTGAAGGGGGGCGGTTGAGGGAGGCCATTGCGGCATTGATGAATGCCCTGCACGTGTTCCAGTGCCGATCCAGAATGCCACTGTGGCATCGTCATCCGGCACTTAGGGCGGGATCATCTAAGCTGGCGCGAAGGTCGAGAGCAAGGCGCACGGCGCCCACACCGCAGAGTGAGTTCCTATATGATCGATTGTCATGCGCATTTGGCCTGCAGCGATTTTGATGAGGACCGCGACCAAGTCATTGAACGTGCGCGGTTGGCAGGGATCGAACGAATTTTGGTGGTGGGTGAAGACCGAGAAGACGATATACGGGTGCTTGAGGTTTGTGCCCGGCATGGCGGTATTCTTAGCCCTTGCGTCGGCTTGCATCCTGATCGGTTCGCTGAGGATCGAGACGCCCCAAGTGATGTCGCGATCGAGGCAGTGGCTAGCCTTGCGCGGACCCACCGGGCACAGTTGGCCGCGATTGGGGAAGTAGGGCTTGATTACTGGTACGTGAAGAGCGCCGAGCGCCGGCTACGGCAGCGTGCCTGCCTTGAGTTTATGGCGGAGCTAGCGCAGGATCTGGCGCTGCCGCTTAACGTGCATTCCCGTTCCGCCGGTCATCAGACCCTCGACCTGCTCATGGCCTGCGGGGCAAAACGCGTGCTCATGCATGCCTTCGACGGCAAAGCCGGTTACGCGGTCCGGGCCGCCGAGCAGCACGGATACCTTTTTTCTATCCCCCCGTCGCTGGTGCGCTCGAGCCAGAAGCAAAAGCTGGTGAGGCTCTTGCCGCTGGAGGCGCTCGCCCTTGAGTCCGACAGTCCCGTGCTTGGACCCGAGCCGCTGGTGCGTAATGAGCCGGCAAATCTTGCCCATGCGGTGCGCTGCATGGCGGCACTCAAAGGCGTCTCTGAAGCGCGCGTGCGTGAGGCCACAACCGCCAACGCCAACCGGCTGGTGATTACTTAAGCTTCTTCATCAACTGCGAGGCGCAGGTAAGAAGTGGTGACCACGATGGGCCGAAACAGGGTTGATAACTCAGATCCATCGCATAGAGCTGCTCGACGGTCTGTTCGGCGTGCAGCGTGGCCACCACCGTGTCGATGCGATGCGCGGCGCTCTCGGGGCCCACCATGGCACCACCGAGCAGTCGGTGGCTGCCCTTGTCTGCCAGCAACCACACCGCGAGCTTGCCGCCGCCGGGGATGTAACGCGCCCGAGTGGGCGCATCGATGGTGGTGGAGACGGCATCAAATCCAGCCTCGGCGGCTTCTTCCGCCGAAAGTCCGGCGCGGGCGATCTGCAAGTCGAAAAACGGAAAAATGGCCGTGCCCATGACGGGCGGTGCCGCACGGCGCTGCCCAAGCGCATTACCCCCTGCCAGCTTCCCCGCCCGGTTGGCGCGCAGCGCCAGTGGCATCCAAACCGATTGGTTGGAGATCCCATGGGTGGCGTCGGCGCAATCGCCGGCGGCAAGAATATCGGGGGCCGAGGTGAACAAATAGTCATCCACGGCGATGCTGCGGTTCGCGCCCAGCTTCAACCCCGCCTGTGCCGCGATTTCTGAGTTCGGTCGCACGCCGGTGGAGATGAGCACCAAATCCGTTTCGAGCGCGCTGGCGGCACCGGTGTGAACGGTGATTTTTCCCGCGGAGGTCCGCTCCAAGCGTTCCACCCGTGTTCCCAGATGAATCGGAACCTGCTTCGCCTCGGCCTCGGCAGAGACACGGGCTCGAAGCTTCTCGGGTAGGAAGCCCAGAATCTCGGGCAACGCCTCAACGATGGTGACCTGAAGTCCTTGTTGATGGAATCCTTCGGCGGCTTCCAGCCCGATGTAGCCGGCGCCGACAATGACGACGGATTTCGGCTGCTGGCGCAGGGCGGTCTTCAGCGAACGACCGTCTTGCAGGGTCTTGAGTGCATAGGCGCCTTGCCCCCACAGGTCATCCAAACCGGGGATGGGCGGTGAGCTGAGGCGGGCGCCGGTGGCGATCACGAGCCGGTCGTACTGCAGCTCGAAGGGTCCCGCGGGCGAGGTGCCGAACACCGTGTGTCCCTCGGGGTCAATCCGCTCCACTTCGTGCTGAAGTCGCACGTCGATATTTCGTTTGCCGCGAAATTCTTCAACCGTAATCGCCCGCAGATCCTCCATGTCCTGTCCGTCCGGTAGTTTATAGGGCAATCCGCAGGCACCGTAGGACACATCTGTCGTCTGCTCTAGGACGATGACATCGGCTGACGAATCGAGACGTTTTGCTTGGCTGGCGGCGCTCATGCCCGCCGCGTCGCCACCAATAATGACAAGTCGCATACTGAAAAATCCTGACCTTGATCGCGGGGCTTTGGCCGCTGCGTGATTTCGTGTTGTTGCCAAGCTTCCAGCTTATCGCAAAGGGGCCTCGATGTGGAGTGCCCGCTTAGGCTCGATGAGCGGATTTCGGCCGAACACGGCAGCTAACGGGTCGGTGGACGAAGGTGGATTCTTCGACCTGTCTGTGGGAACCTTGAAAATTCCAGACTGCCTGAGGTGGGTGATACAGGCTAACTTAGGTCTCCTGGGTCGCCGTCGATGCAGGACGAACAACGTCGGTATTTATCCGTGGGCAAGGAAAGACTCCAAGATCTCGTGGCAGCGGCACATGCCGGGGGGCAGCTCCGTGAAGAGCACCTCGGCCAATGGTGCTATCGGCGCGTCGTGCGATCGTTTCGATCGTTACCCACCGGTACCACGCTTTTTGGGGACACGCTCGTCTACGGCTATCCCAAGATCGGGCGCCTCTCGCGGTTGGATACTGGCCTGAAAGTGCAATTTTCTCATCCCTTTTGGGTTGAAGAAAAGGTCGACGGTTATAACGTTCGCATCTTTCAGCACGCCGGCGAAGTGCTCGCCATCACCCGCCGCGGGTACATCTGTCCCTTTACCACCGATCGGCTGCGCGATTTCATCGATACGCGGCTATTTGAAGCCCATTCTGAGCTGGTATTGTGTGCCGAAGTGGCCGGACCGGAGAATCCTTATAACAGAGACAGCCCCCCTTATGTGCGCGAGGACGTCGGCATGTTTGCCTTTGACCTGATGCGCAAAGATCGCCAAGGCTTTTTGCCCCACCATGAAAAGGAACAGTTGTTGCGCGAGTACGGGGTGCCAGAAGTTTGCCAATATGGTCGGTATGAGGTAGAAGATTTGCCTCGACTCGCCGGGCTGGCTCGCGAGCTGGACCGCACGGGCCGCGAAGGAATAGTGCTTAAGGAGGACTCCGCTCAGGATCGGCGAGCCAAATATGTCACCGGCCGCATTAACCTGGCCGATCTGCGTGTCGGCAGCGCCGCGATGAAGCAATTGCCAGCGGAGTACTTTACTCAGCGCATCCTGCGCCTCGGTCTATTTCTCGAAGAGCACCATATCGAACGTACTCCGGCCCTTTATCGTGAGCTCGGCGAGGCGCTCATCGAGGGGGTTTTGGAGGCGGTGGCTCGCTGGCGCCAGGAGGGGAAAGTCGCCGATCACTTTCGCTGCCGGTTCCACCGCAAGGAAAATGCGGAGCTCATGCTGGAGGCCCTGTATCGGCTACTTGGTAAAGGCCACGTTCAGCGCCGGGTCTTGGAGCCCAGGGGCGAATACTATGTGCTCGAGTTCAGCAAGGCGCTGCCGAGGACCACGGGTCTGCTGGCCCATCTGCTACGGGGCGGCCTCGTCTTCGATTAAGCCTTGCATGATGCGCCGTAGGTGTTTGGGATTGGCGAGGCCGACGCCCGCTTTATCCGCCCATTTCTTGAGGCCTTCGTCTGCAGTTACCAACGTGCCGTCGAACTCGTAAGCCAGCAGCAGCAGATCGGCGTCTTCCTTGCTGTCAATGATTCCGCGGCGCATCGCTTCCCGATAGCGTTGGCGCAACTTTGTGATTGAATTCCCGATATCCGCCGCACCGCCCGTGACGGCCCGCTTGGTCCATTCCTCGGCGATGCGCAGCCCCCGATCGATGCGCATTCGCACCTCCTCAATGAATTCATAGAGAAGCTCGCTCGGGATCCTCAGGTCGAGGCGGCGCGGAGAGCGAATACGCACCACCCGCTCGAAATCCGCGGCGGTATCGCCGAGATCTTTTACCTTCTGCAGTTCCTCGTATACCGACCACGGCATGTAGAATTCTGCATTGGCACGAGCGGCGAGCCGAATAAACGTCGCGATGGCTTCCGGAAAATCGGCCGCGAATTGGGTGAACACGTCTGGATTAGAGAAGATGCTGGTATCGAGCACATACTTTTCCGTTCGAAGCGGGACCGCGTGGTTGTTTTGGGCGGGCATTTTCGGACCATCACTCCACTGAGAAGCTGCTTTAAAGGCGACTGCGCTTGCCACAGCGGCGTTGCGCGGTGCTCGTACTCCTGTACTTCCAGAGTACCTCCCGTTTCATCGCCGCGGGGCGCTTGCGGCCACCGGACCTCACTATGAGAGGTTGTCATGTGTTGAGCGCGGTGTCTATTTTCCCTAGTTGAGATATGTTACCGTTTTTCAACTCATGATCGGGGATGGGTTCTTCATGGCGATGGCGGTGCTTTGCGTCACGCGACTGCTTTGGTACCTCTGCGGCATGCAGGGCCCATTTTATCTAAATCCAATCGAGCGTTTCGTGGGAGGAGCGAGCCTGTTGGTGAGGGTGACTCCTTCCTCTGATGATCTGAACCCTGTGCCTGCCAAGGAGCCAAGGGATGATTCGCCTGCGTATTAATTCAAAGGAACGGCTGATCGACGTCGCACCTGATATGCCCCTGCTGTGGGTGCTGCGCGATTCACTGAACCTGACCGGAACCAAGTACGGCTGCGGAATCGGTTTGTGCGGCGCCTGCACCGTACACCTCGACGGCGAGGCCGCGCGCGCCTGTGTCGTGCCGGTAAGCCAGGCAGAAGGCAAGACGATTACCACTATCGAGGGCTTGTCGTCCGACGGTAATCATCCGGTGCAGGTGGCCTGGAAGGATCTCGATGTACCGCAATGCGGCTATTGCCAGCCGGGCATGATCATGGCTGCGGCCGCGCTTCTGAAGGACAACCCGCAGCCCACCGACAAGGACATTGATGCCGCCATGAGCGTGCTTTGTCGATGCGGCACGTACCAGCGCGTACGGGCGGCAATTCATGCCGCTGCAAAGAGCTGATGGGGGTGCAGCAATGACTGAACCGTCAAGCTTAAGCCGTAGAAGCTTCCTGATACGCACGGCTACCGTCGGTGGTGCCCTGGTTCTCGGGTTTCACCTACCTTCCGCAAGTCGTTCCTGGGCGGCTGAGGATGCGCTCGAGGAGGCCGAGATCAACGCCTGGATCATCATCCACCCCGATGACACCGTCGTTATCCGTGTCGCCCGCTCGGAGATGGGTCAAGGTATTTTCACCTCTTTGCCCATGCTGGTGGCCGAGGAGTTGGAGTGTGATTGGGCGCGCGTGCGCGCCGAATATGCGCTTGCCAGCGATAACCTGCGGCGCGGCGATGTTTATGGTTCCATGGCCACGGGCGGCAGCCGTTCGGTGCGCGATTCGGCGGATTATCTGCGCCAAGCCGGCGCCGCGGCTCGGGAGTTGCTGGTGGCTGCCGCCGCCGCGCGTTGGCAGGTGCCGCCCGCAGAATGCCGCGCCGAGAAGAGTCGCATCCACCACCTGCCCACGGGGCGTCGCACGACCTTTGGTACGGTGGCGCAGGATGCCTCCAAGCTGGCGCCTCCAGAGGATATCGTGCTCAAGGCCCCGGAGCAGTGGAAGCTCATCGGCAAGGCCACCCGACGCCTCGACACGCCGGACAAGGTTTCGGGAGCGGCGCTATTCGGCTTCGACGTACGCATCCCCAGCATGCTTTATGCCGCGATTCGCGCCTGTCCAGTGTTTCAGGGCAGACTCAAATCCTACGATGCGCGGGCGGTCGAAAAGCAGCAAGGGGTGGTCAAAGTGGTGGCCTTAGAGGATGCTGTCGCGGTGCTGGCGGATAGCTATTGGCGGGCTGACCGGGCATTACAGCAGTTGCCTCTCGTCTGGGACGAGGGCCCACATGCGGCGCTCGACAGCGCCGCCATTCGGGCCCATCTGAGCGCCGGTCTCGACATCGATGAGGGGGCCGTCGGACACCAGCGTGGAGATGTTGGGGAAGCGCTCTTACGTGCAGACAAGGTCATCGAGGCCGAGTATTACGCGCCCTATCTTGCCCACGCCACCATGGAACCGATGAACTGCACGGCGCATGTGACCCCCGACGGCGTGGAAATCTGGGTGCCAACCCAAAATGCAACGGCGGCCTTGATGACGGCAGCGCAAACTGCGGGCGTCGACCCCGGTCAGGTGGTAGTTCACAACACCTTTTTGGGCGGGGGTTTTGGTCGCCGCGGCACGGCACAGGATTATGTCAAGCAGGCGGTGCAGATCGCCAAGAACGTCGACCGACCGGTGCAGCTTATCTGGTCCCGGGAGGAGGACATGCGTCACGGCTTCTATCGGCCGGCGAGCATGGCGCGATTGTGGGCGGGATTGGACGGCGCCGGGCTTCCCAGCGTTTTGAAAGCACGCGTATCAGCCCACTCGATCATCGCCTTTCTGCAACCGGAGTGGGCCAAGGTGGACCATGGCCTCGATCCTATCGGCCTGCAGGCTTTCGACGAGGAATTCCCCTACGGCATTCCTAACCAGCGCATGGAGTATGTATTGCGCCACTCTCCTGTGCCAGTCGGTTTCTGGCGGGCGGTTAATCACTCGCAGAACGCTTTTTTCAGGGAGTGCTTCATCGATGAGGTGGCTCATGCGGGGGGGCAGGATCCCTATCAACTGCGGCGCAGGCTGCTCATGGAGGAGCCAAAGCAACTTGCCGTTCTGGATGCCGTGGCCCAACAGGCAAAGTGGGACGAGCCACCGCCGCCCGGGGTATTCCGGGGGCTTGCGCTGAACAGCTCCTATGGAAGCCACTGTGCTCAAGTGGTCGAAGTGTCGCTTTCCAATCGCGGCAAAGTCCGCGTGCAGCGGGTGCTCTGCGCCATCGATTCGGGCCATGTGGTTAATCCAGACACGGTTGTGGCTCAGGTAGAAAGCGGCGTCGTGTATGGCTTGACGGCGGCGCTCTACGGTGAGATTACCATCAAGGACGGCCGTGTCGAGCAGGGCAACTTTGACGATTATCCCCTGCTGCAGTTAAGGGATATGCCGAAGGTTGACGTGGTCATGGTGCCGAGCGGCGGTTTCTGGGGCGGCCTCGGTGAGCCGCCCGTGCCCCCCGTTACACCGGCCCTGTGTAATGCGCTGTTTGCCGCCACCGGCAAGCGCATTCGATCGCTGCCGCTCAGCAAGCAGGGTTTAGCCTAACGCCGGCACAACAGAACAGCCGAGGTGATGGACAAACAAGCCGCGAACATGCTGCGCGGGAAACGCGTGCTGGTTACCGGCGGCACGGGCTTCATTGGCCAGCATCTCATTAGGCGGCTGCTTTCGGTTGAGCCGAGCCAGCTTCGGGTTCTTACCCGCTCGCGCGCGCGGCTCGGCGAGTTATTTGGGCCGAGCGACCGGCGTCGCTTGGAAGTGGTGGTCGGCGATCTCTCGCTACCGGACGATTTTGAGCCCCTGTGTGAAGACATCGACGTCATCTTCCATACCGCCGCCGCAGCCCCGCATCGACCCGGCGTCAGCAACGCTGCGCTTAGCTTCAACCCGGTCAATGTCAAGGGAACGGCGCGGCTGGCGAGGGCGGCCACACGATCAGGTGTTGCGCGATTTGTGCATATTTCCAGCACGGCGGCCATGGGAACGCAGGCTGAGCGTGTCGTTGACGAACAGACACCTTGTTACCCGGACTCCCCCTACGGGCGTTCTAAGCGCAACGCCGAGCTTCAGCTACTTGGCCTATGCCAAACACCAGGGTTCGACGTTGTCATTTTACGCCCGTGCCTGGTGAGCGGTGAAGGTCAGCGCGGTGGCCAGCTTTTAACGCTGTTTAAGCTGTGTCGTCGCGGTTGGTTTCCGGTGATTGGTAATCGCTTGGATTTGGAAAAGCCCCTTCTTGGCGTGCACGATCTGGTGGAAGCACTTTTGTTGGCGGCCGCGAGAGGCCGTAGCGGCGAAATTTATTTGGTCCATTCCGACGGCCGACATACGCTTCGCCAGATTGTCGAGACGGCCGGTAGACTGGTTGGTAATACCCGTCCTTATCGGCGTATTCCCCTGGCTTTGGCCTATGTCGTCGTCGGTGCCCTGGCACCGCTGGCGTTCCTGGCCGGACGGGCACCGCTGGCCACAGCGCCTCAGGTTTCCCAATTCCTTTCAGAACGGCGCATCGATATCGCGAAGGCGCGTGCCGAGCTCGGCTTTCGGCCGGGGCAGCAAGATCTCGGCGACATGCTGGGGCGCACCTATGAATACTATCGTCATTCGCATCAGCTCTGAAAGGATGCGCGGCTCGGGCGGAATCTAAGGGAATTACCAACTACGTCATCAATGTCTTACCCTACAGGCATAAACTACGCGTCGTGTCTTGTCTCTCTACTGTCTCATCATTTCCTAGACGCCGACGGTAACGAGAGTCTCGACTGCGCGCCCAACATGGGGTGCCCTTGACCCGCCCTGACTCTGGCAACAAGGTCAAGATCGTATGGAAATTGAGAAGGACCACTTCGGTCGCTTGGGCGACGGGCTTTCCGCTGTAGGCTCGCCTCCCGAGCTGCAAACGGTTTTCGTCGGCCGACAACCGATCTTCGATCGGCAACTGAGAGTATACGGCTACGAGCTGCTGTTTCGCTCTACCGAGACTGCAGGGGCCAGCGCGATTAACGGCGAGACAGCCACCGCGCAGGTCATCAACAACGTGTTTCAGGAAATTGGGCCGGAACAGATTCTGGGCCCCCATCGCGCCTTCATTAACTGTCCCGACACGCTCTTGCGCAAAGGGCACTGCTTGGTGCTTTCCAAGGATCGCGTGGTCCTGGAAGTGCTCGAGAACGCGGTCATCGATGAGGAACTGGTTAAGGTGCTCGGGTGGATGCGCCAAAAGGGTTATGTCATCGCTTTGGATGATTTCGTCTATGACCCTCGATGGGAGCCGCTCATTCCCCTAGCCGAAATTATCAAGCTCGACGTTAAAGCCCTCACCAGTGTCCAAACCAGGCAGCACTACGAGCGCTTGCGTCCGCGCGCCCCGAAGCTTCTGGCGGAAAAGGTCGAGACGCCGGAGGAATTCGCGTGCTACCGCGCCATGGGGTTCGACCTGTTTCAGGGCTATTTCCTTGCCCGGCCCATGGTTGTCACCGGCAAAAAGCTTCCGGCGGCACGGCTCGCAGTGCTGCGCCTGCTCGCCAGGCTCAATAATCCCGCCATAGAATTTGAGCATCTCGAGGCGGAGCTGAACAGAGATCCGGTGCTCAGCTACAAGCTCCTGCGCTATGTCAACTCCGCCTTTTTTGGGTTGTCTCGACGGTTTAGCTCGGTGCGGCAGGCCACCATTTACCTTGGCCTGGAATCCATTCGACGTTGGGTGACGCTCATCGCGATGGCGGAGCTCGTCGATCAGCGCCATGAGCTGATCCGCATGGCGCTCGCGCGCGCCAAGATGTGCGAACTGCTCTACGAGGAGGCGCAACTCGGGGATAAAGAACGCGCCTTCACCGTCGGCTTGTTTTCTTTGCTGGACGCACTGCTCGGCATTCCAATCCCTGACGTGCTGCAACAGCTGCCGCTTGCCGAGGAGGTCAATGGTGCGATACGCGATCATGCCGGGGTTCTGGGCGCGGCCCTGCACTGCGTGATTGCCTATGAACAGAGCAATTGGCACGAAGTAGCGTTCAGCGGGGTTTCCGATGCCGCTATCAAAGACGCTTATGTGCGAGCCGTGCGTTGGTCTTTTAGGGCGGCCCCCTGGTTTGTGGGCAAGGAAGGCTGAACCGTTCCCGCCAGCGCCGGTGAGCTCCCCCCTGCAGGCGCTTGCGCCGTAGGCGGCGCCTGCGGCGTTGAAAATCCTGCGGTTGCCCTCATCTATTACCTCACACGATTTAACTGGACCTTTCGAGGGTCATATCAATGCGAATGGACAAACTCACAAGCAAGTTTCAAATGGCTTTGGCAGATGCTCAGAGCCTGGCGGTCGGGCGGGATCATCAGTTCATCGAGCCGGCGCACGTCATGCTGGCGCTGCTTGATCAACAAGGCGGCATCGTACGACCGTTGTTGCAGAAAGCCGGCGTCAATATCAACCAGCTGCGCTCGCAGCTGGGTGAGACGCTGGAGCGCCTGCCGCGGGTGGAAGGGACCGGCGGCGAGGTGCTTGTCTCCAACGACCTTGGCCGGCTGTTGAACGTCACTGACAAGCTTGCCCAGCAGCGCCAGGACCAATATATCTCCAGTGAGCTGTTCGTGCTGGCGGCGTTGGACGACCGAGGCAC
Source organism: Gammaproteobacteria bacterium (assembly GCA_018224385.1). Lineage (GTDB taxonomy): Bacteria > Pseudomonadota > Gammaproteobacteria > HK1 > HK1 > JAGTVB01. The sequence goes on along the minus strand of JAGTVB010000379.1, from coordinate 2,979 downwards.
CCTCGGGGAAATTCTGCGCCGCGCCGGTGCGGTCAAGGCGAGTGTCGAGAAGGCGGTCGAGGAGATGCGCGGGGGGCAGCGGGTGGAGGATCCGACCGCCGAAGATCAGCGCCAAGCCTTGGAGCGGTACACCATCGACCTCACCCAGCGTGCCGAGCAGGGCAAGCTGGATCCGGTGATCGGTCGCGACGAGGAGATCCGGCGCGTCATCCAGGTGCTGCAGCGCCGCACCAAGAACAATCCGGTGCTCATCGGCGAACCGGGCGTCGGTAAGACCGCCATCGTTGAGGGGTTGGCGCAGCGCATCGTCAATGGAGAGGTGCCCGAAGGCTTGAAGAGCAAGCGTGTGCTCGCCCTGGATATGGGCGCGCTCATAGCCGGCGCGAAGTATCGCGGCGAGTTTGAAGAGCGCCTGAAAGGCGTGCTGAACGAGCTCGCCAAGCAGGAGGGCCAAATTATCCTGTTTATTGATGAGCTGCATACGGTCGTCGGTGCGGGAAAGGCGGAGGGCTCGATGGATGCGGGCAATATGCTCAAGCCTGCGTTGGCCCGAGGGGAGCTCCACTGCGTGGGTGCAACCACTTTAGACGAATACCGTAAATACGTGGAAAAAGATGCCGCTTTGGAGCGTCGTTTTCAGAAGGTGTTGGTCGATGAGCCCAATGTGGAGGACACCATCGCCATTCTGCGTGGTCTGAGCGAGCGCTACGAGGTGCACCATGGAGTGGAGATCACCGATCCCGCCATCGTGGCCGCGGCAACGCTTTCCCATCGTTATATCACTGACCGCAAGCTTCCCGATAAAGCGATCGATCTGATCGACGAGGCGGCCAGCCGTATCCGGATGGAAATCGACTCTAAGCCGGAAGTCATGGATCGTCTCGAACGGCGCTTGATTCAATTGAAGATCGAGCGTGAGGCCTTGCATAAGGAGACCGATGCGGCGTCGAAGGAACGCCTGCGCAGGCTCGAGGACGAAATTGAGCGCCTGGAGAGAGAGTTTGCCGACCTGGATGAGGTTTGGAAAGCGGAGAAGGTCGCCGTGCAGGATTCCCAACAGGTGAAGGAGCGGTTGGAACGAGCCCGCGTGGAGCTTGAAACGGCACGCCGCGCCGGCGATCTCGCGCGTATGGCGGAGCTTCAGTACGGACGTATTCCGGAGCTCGAGAAGCGACTGGCGATGGACGCTCAGGCGGAAGCCAAGAAAATGCAGTTGCTACGTACCGCGGTCACCGATGAGGAGATCGCCGAGGTGGTTTCCCGTTGGACCGGAATTCCGGTGTCGAAGATGCTGGAGGGGGAGCGGGACAAGCTTCTGCGCATGGAAGAGGCATTGCATAACCGCGTCATTGGCCAAGACGAGGCGGTAAAGGCCGTTGCCGATGCCATACGGCGTTCACGAGCGGGTCTCGCCGACCCGAACCGTCCGAACGGCTCGTTTTTGTTCCTCGGTCCGACGGGGGTAGGAAAGACGGAGCTGTGTAAGGCGCTGGCGGCATTTCTGTTTGATACGGAAGAGGCCATGGTGCGTATCGATATGTCCGAGTTCATGGAGAAGCACTCGGTGGCGCGCCTCATCGGTGCGCCGCCCGGTTACGTCGGCTATGAAGAGGGGGGGCACCTGACGGAGACGGTGAGACGTCGGCCCTATTCGGTCATTCTCCTCGATGAGGTGGAGAAGGCCCACCCGGACGTATTCAACGTTTTGCTCCAGGTGTTGGACGACGGCCGTCTCACCGACGGCCATGGTCGGACCGTAGATTTTCGCAATACCGTGCTGGTCATGACCTCGAATCTGGGTTCTCAGCAGATCCAGGAGATGAGCGGCGCGGAGAACTATGCGGCCATGAAGGCGGCGGTTATGGAGACGGTGAAGGTGTACTTCCGTCCCGAGTTCATCAACCGGGTCGACGAGGTGGTGGTTTTCCACTCGCTCGAGCGCGATCAGATCCGGACCATTGCGGAGCTGCAAGTAGGCTACCTACAGCGCCGGCTCATGGAACGGCATATGGGCCTCGAGCTGACCCCATCGGCCATTGACAAAATTGCGGAGGCAGGATTCGACCCCGTCTATGGCGCGAGGCCGCTAAAGCGCGTCATCCAGAACAGCGTGGAAAATCCTTTGGCTCAGCGCATCCTTGCCGGCGAGTTCCTCCCTGGCGACGTGATTCTCGTCGATACTTTGGAGGATCGCATGGTGTTTCGCAAGAGCGAGCAGAGAGTGGCCGTTGCCTAAGGATGAGTTACCCGACTGGACGGGTACGATGAGTGATGCAACCTTGAGGGTTAGCGCCGCGCAGAGGCTCTAACCCCTCAACCGAGCAGTCCCAGCACCCCGATAATGATAAGGTAAATTGCCACCACGTAATTGAGCAGCCGCGGTCGGACCAGGATCAGTACTCCGCTCACGAGGGCCACCAGCGGTGGCAAAGCGATGTAATGTCCCCGAAGCGTCACCAGCAGGCCGAGCCCGCCTTTGACAATGAGGTAAATGGCCACGACATAGCTCAAGACTCTGGGCATCGCCAGGATCCAGACTCCAGCGATGAGCGCAATGAGCGCCTCCAGCGTTGACACGCTCAGGGTTGAATGAAAGGTGAAGGATTCCATGGCGGCTCGGAGTTCAGACGTGAAAAATCAGCTTAATGTTTGCTCGGAGCTGTTTTGAAGATTGCCGTGCTTATCACTCTAACGGCGTGGCGCGGCGATCCAGCCAGGCACGAATGGCTTTTTGGGTTTCCTCACCGGACCAGCCAGCGGCGAGCTCGTCGAGCTCTTCCCATCCGAATTCAGCAAAGGCATGGGCCAGCTCGCGCCGGGCCGCAGCGCGTGTGAGGCGCAGCGCCCGGGGCGGCAGCGCTCCTCCTCCTACGCTGTGACCGGTAATGGCCGCTGCAATGGGAATAGGCGACGTGCCGATGGCGCGCAACAAGGCAAACAGTTCATGGAAAACGACATCCGCCGCCTCCTGTCCCGCCT
>JAGTVB010000378.1 GCA_018224385.1 Gammaproteobacteria bacterium | reverse complement strand
CTTCGGGACTGCTTGGATAAGCGCCTGGAAAGTGCGCCGCTTTTCGGATGCCACTGCCGTGCCAGTTCTTAACCGTGCGGATGCGGCAATCCAAACAACCTGACATTCTTTCGTTTTCCTCCTCAGACTATCGATGCCCGTTTCGAGGTGTTGTGGTTCTCTCGCTTGGTCGGCGGATGCCAATTGCTATGTTAACTTCAGTCCAGCAGGTTCGCCTTGAGCCACGTCAAATTAGCGCTACGCTCCCGTGCATGGCTACCAGCCCCAGCCACGATGCCATCGGGCATGCGGTCCTCGCGCCCAACGCGGCTGGCCCCAGCCACGATGCCACCGCCCGCCCGATCCGTAGCCAGGGCCCCAGGCACCCGGGCCCATTGCTCGACCCATGCCCATGGGCGGTGGCTGAACAGGCAAAGTTAATCCTCTTGCTGCGCCCCGCCTTTGCATTTCTTCATGATGCTTAGCCCGGTAGGCCTCCCGTTCAGCCGGTGGTAAATTTTGCATGGCGCCCTGGTGGCGCGCCCATTCCTGCGGCATCATAAGTTGTCTAGCGAGGCAGGGCTGTGCCTGGGATGGCACGCTCCAGGATAAGAAACATGCCGCTGCGATGGCGGCAAGCGCAGTCTTGTGGCGAGCGCTCATGATCGTCTCCTCACGCAAACAAAGCGATCTCATAACGCTAAAAGGCTGTCAGCGTCAAGGCCACACAAGGTGTGCCGGTTAACTTGAGGGGAAGACTGGATGCCGCGCTGACGATGCGCGTTGCCGCGGCAGACGACAATACCGTACTGCCCAACGCTCCCTTAAATAAGGGCGCGATCTAGTGACGGCCGCGACCGCTATGCCAAGCGGCGTAAGTCTCAATAAGGCTTCGCAATATAGCCCCGCAGCTCATCAAGCCCCATGGTGGGCTCTTCTCCTCGTTCCACCGTCTCTATCATCTCGTCGCCACGGTGCGCATCCAAAACCTCCAGAACGATATGGCGCACAAATTCCTCGGGGGATAGATGAGCGCCGGCAGCCATTGCCGTTATTTGCGCACGTTCGTCTTCGTCAAAGAGATCATCAAGGCCGGGCATACACTTTTTCCTTGTGTTGACTATCTCATCGCAGTATAGCTTCAATCAGTCGGTCCTCATGCACGTCCCGGCACACCGCGGTGGCGCGCCGCCGCGCGCCTCACTCTGCCGGCGCTTGCGACTTCTCCAATCCAAAATAGCTTCGAAGGGGCTCATTCCTGGCGCAGCACCTGCGCAGGCTGGGCACGCGCCATGCGTGCCGCAGGATAAATACCGGCAATGAGCGCCGCCGCCAACGCGGTCAGAAAACCGGCGCACACGACGCCGGGGTCGAGCTCAAGCGCCATGGTCCAACCGAAGGAGCGACGATTGATGACAGCAACGAGCAGCACCCCCAGAAGAATTCCAACGGGAACCGCGAGCAGCCCGGCAGCCCCTCCGATCAGGGCGGTCTCACCCACGACAACACCATAGATCTGTCGAGGCGTCACACCAATGGCCTTTAATATGCCGAGCTGCCGAGCCCGTTCCAGCTGAACCGCCAGGAGGGCGCTAAAGACGCCAACGAAGGCGATGATGCCGGCGAGCCACTGCAGCACCTTGGTGATGGTGAACGTTCGATCAAATACCCGTAGCGACTCCTCGAGGATTCGGTGGTTGGAAACAACCTCGGCCCGCGCCTCGGAACCCATGATTTTGGGCAACAGGTGCCTGAGCTTATCAGGGTCAAACCGAGGCCCCGCGTACACTCCAATCCCACTGACAGCGGGGTCATTCCAGTAGCGATCGTAGGTTGTGCGGCTCATCGCAATGGTTCCGCGATCGGAAGCGTAGTTCTGATAGATGGCCGCCACCAGAAAATCCCGGTAACCGCTGTCGGTGCGTAAGCTGACGGCATCGCCAGGCTCAACAGCGTGATGAAACGCATAGGATTCAGAAACCAGGACTGCTTGTGCTTGCTCGAAACGCTGCCAGAGCGTCGCCGGCTGCGGGTTTTCCCGGAAACGAAATCCTTTGCGGGCGCGTTCATTGAGCTGGTATACCGTGACGGCGTCAATGCCCCTTGCCGAAACCACTCTGGTATAGCGGACGTGGCTCAACCCATTCACACCCTCGATGGCGGCGATGGCTGGAAGCATCGCCTTGGAAAGCCCGGTGCCGGCCTCTGAGCCCCCGCCGCCTGGAACCGAGATGTAATACTCTGCTTGTAACGCCATAGTCAACCAGTCGACCACCGAACTGCGAAAACTGCCCACCATGAGCCCAACGCCGATCACGTGGGAGACGGCCAGCATCAGCGCCGCCACGGCCACGCCGGTGCGGCTCAAGGACGCAGTAACGCCGCGCACGGCAAGCCGCAGGGCAATGCTTTTGCGCACGATACCCATGCGCAGTAGCGCGCCGGCCAGTGCGACGGTCAATGCCGGGCTCATGAGCGCAAAACTCATGACGATGAGAAACAGACTGGTTAAGCCAACCTCGATAGCCTTGCTCGGCAGTAGCAGCAAGCCTGCACCCAGCCCCAATGAAACCAGCCCCCCCTGAAACGCCCAGCGGACGCTCCCCGATACGCGCTTCTCAAGATCGGCACGGCTCATCGCGGCCCGGGGCGCCACCTGCATCGCTTCCCGCGCAGGAAACGCGGCCGCGCACGCGCTACCGCCAACGCCAAGCAGAACACCCTTGCCGAGGCTCGAAGAATCCACAGTAACAGCGCCCAGGGATAAGGTGTAGTAGAGGTCATTAATGGTCTGACCGACCAGACCCACAAGCCCCTGTGCCAACACAACCCCCATCACCAGACCGGCGAGGGTGCCGATGAGGCCGAGCGCGACGGCTTCCATCCCAATGAGCAGAGCCAGCTGGCGACGCCGCAACCCAAGCGCGCGCAGGATACCAAACTCACCGCGGCGCTGAACCACCAGAAAAGTTTGGCTGTTATAAATCAGAAACAAACCCACCAGTAAGGCGAGCAGGCTGAGGGCCGTAAGGTTAGCATGGAAGGCTGCGGTCATTTCGGCCACCGCCTCGGTTTGTGCTTCGGACGGAATCAACTCGGCATTGACGCCGAGCAGGTGGCGCAATTGAGCTGCCTGGCGCGGCGATTCCAAGATGGCATCGATGCGGGTCAGACGCCCAATCATCCCCAAGGCCTCCTGTGCGGTCGCGATGTCGACCACGGCAAGCTCAGTGCCTGCCAGCGCCGGATGTTGCCCGTGCGGATCGAGCACGCCGATGACCTCCAGCACGGCGGCCTGGCCGGCATGGGCAATGCGGAGCTTGCCGCCCAACGGGATGCCCAAACGATCCAGCATGGCGCGCGAGACCAAGGCGGTACCGGGCTGGGTAATTAATCGGCTGGCATCGATCGAGCCCCCCTGTATCCGCGCCCAATAACCGCGAAAAGGTGCCTCGGCGATCGGATCCACACCGAGCAGACGCAGCGACTGCCGCTCGTGATCCAGCAACCGCGCGCTCGCTTCAATGACCGGTGCGATTTCGCGTACCACACCCGAACGGCGCAATTTGGCATAGAGCGCCTCATCGAGGCCGCGCGGACCACCAACGATCTGGTGGGTGGTTCTGCCCACAATGCTCGCGCTCGCGTCGGCTAGCGACTGTCGGGCGCTCGCCTTAGTCAAATCCACGGCGGTCACAACCGCCACGCCAAGGGCGACGCCAAGGGCCGCCAACAGCACCTGCCAGGGGTGGCGAAGCAGGCTGCGATAGCTGACACGGGCAAGGACAGCGATCATGTCGCGACCTCGGTGGCAATCAAGCGACCGCCAGATAGGGTGAGGACACGATCCGCCATGCCGATCACTTCCTGGCTGTGGGTCGCCATCACCAGGGTCCTACCCTCGGCCCGGGTGAGACGATCCAGGAGGCCGAGAACTTGGCGGCCGGTATCCAGATCCAGGTTTCCCGTCGGCTCATCGGCGATCACCAGCGTGGGTTTGTGAATCAGGGCACGGGCAATGGCGACACGCTGCTGCTCGCCGCCGGAAAGCTGCTCTGGAAAGCTCTCGAACTTGTCCGCCATGTCCAGCTGCGCTAGAAAATAACGCACCCGTGCATAGGGCGAATCCCGGTCGAGCTTGTTCAGTGCCAGCGGCAGCATTAGGTTCTCTGCCACCGTAAGGGTCGGGATGAGATTGTAGGCTTGAAATACAAACCCCACGTGCTGGCGCCGAAACAGCGTCCGACTCTCTTCGCCCAGCGAATCAATGCGCTGGCCGCCGAACCAGATCTGGCCGTCAGTGGGTGTATCCATGGCGCCGATGAGGTTCAGCAGGGTCGATTTGCCCGATCCGCTGCGCCCGAGAATGACAACGAACTCGCCGGCCCTAATCTCGACATCTACCCCCGCGAGAACGGCGTGCGCCCGAGCCCCGTCAAAATAAGATTTGGTAACGCCGCGCGCGGCAATCAAGGCGGCGGGAGGAGAAGAGCGGGGGCTCATGTCACAGGCAGCGCGTGCCCAGGCATGAGATTATGTTACTGCCGCAAGGAAGGATCGGTCATGATCATTCTTTCGGCCCACAGATCCCGGGCACGGTTTTACCCTTAATGGTGATGCTGACGAAACGATGACCATGGCCGCAGGATCCTCAGCTGGACAACAGATCGCGCAGTGCCGGCTCAAGCTCCGGAAACCGGAAACCATACCCGAGCGATTGGAGCCGCTTCGGAAAAGCATGTTGACCTTCGAGGACTACGTTGGCGACCTCACCAAACAGGGCGCGCATTGCAAACGCCGGCACCGGCAGCAGGGAAGGCCGCTTCATGACGCGACCCAACACCTTGCCAAACTCGCGGTTGGTCACGGGATGAGGGGTACACAAGTTAAAGGCACCCTGGGCCGTCGACTGATCGATCAAGAACCGAATAGCATTCACTTCATCAGCGATATGGATCCACGGCATGAACTGACGCCCGCTCCCGAGGGGGCCGCCCACAAACAAGCGGTAGGGAAACAGAAGCTTGGGAAGCGCTCCTCCGTTTACGCTCAAAACCGCTCCGGTGCGGATGACGACCCGGCGCACGCCCTTGTCTTCGATGGGTCTGGTGGATGCTTCCCAATCGACTGCCAGCTTTGCCAAAAAATCGGTCCCAGCCGGTGCGTCCTCGTCGATGGGCTCATCTTTAAGGGTGCCGTAATAGCCGATGCCGGATGCTTGCACGAGCACCTGAGGAGGCTTGGTAACGCCATCGAGCGCCTGCACCAGTGCCTGTCCAGCGTCGAGCCGGCTTTGCCGAATCACCTGCTTGCGCGACTCCGTCCAGCGCGCGGGCAGCGGCCCGTGTCCGGCGAGACTCGCACCGGCAAGGTTGATCACGGCATCAACCTCATTGACCACATGCGCCCAACCCTCCGGCGTTTTCGCATCCCAGACCTGCGCCGCCGCGCCGCCGGGTAACGTTGGGTCTTGCTGACGGGTGAGAATTGTGACGCGATGCCCATCCGCTAGCAGCGACTTGCAAAGTGCGGTGCCGATGAGCCCGGTTCCGCCTGTGATCAGCGCATGCATCGCCTGTTTCCTTCGCTACTGGATTCTGCTCGGGCCCTAATGCGGGCACGGCCCACATCGCCGATCGCGCCGTCGATGCACTCGTTGACGGTTCTCGACGAGTGCGCAGCGCCGCGATGCCGAGCGCCGTAGGTTTTCCAACCGCCTCTTAGGATAGCCTCTGCCGGGGATGGGCAACAGGGGCACCGCGAATAAATTCGCGGCGGTATCACGAGTAGGTCAAAAAGTCGCGCCGAAACGGCATTAACACCTTCGTTGACAGAGCCGCCTTGAGGGCCGCCACGCCCGCGAGCGAAATTGAAGCCACGGCTTCACGGTGACCGCACCTGCCCACAAAGGGGAGCGACGCGCAGCTGCTTCTGTGAACCATCCGCCGGTTCGGCGCAAGACCCTGCGCTACCTTATCATCAGTACCCAAAGCGCCCGTCGGGCTGCCTTTCGGTACCGCCCTCATCTGAGCCCCTCCAGATGGGGGCTTTTTTTTCTGATGACCATGGCCCGATATTCTTAGCGCCGCCTGATAGAGGCTGTTAGGCATACACCTAAGAACCGCTATTAACGTTCGCGTTTCGAGGCGGCTGCCGCATCCCTCGCCCGCAAGCGCCCCAGCTTCTCACCGATGCGGATCTCTAAACCTCGATCGGTCGGAAAATAGTACCGCCGGGCGTCGATCTCTGCGGGGAAATAGTTTTCACCAGCAGCATACGCTTCGGGCTCGTCATGAGCATACCGATAACCGGCGCCGTAATCGAGATCACGCGTCAGACGAGTCGCAGCGTTTCGCAGGTGCAACGGCACCGGAAGCGAGCCGCTCACCTTGGCATCCTGCAGGGCACTTTGAAAGGCCAGATACACGGCATTGCTCTTCGGCGCGCAGGCGAGATAGACGACCGCCTGGGCCAGCGCTAATTCTCCTTCGGGGCTACCGAGGCGTGCCTGGGCATCCCACGCGTTGAGCGCAATCTGCAGCGCCCTCGGATCGGCATTGCCAATGTCTTCGCTGGCAATGCGCACCAGCCTTCGGGCCACGTATAACGGGTCACATCCCCCGTCCAGCATGCGTGCAAGCCAATAGAGGGAGGCATCAGGCGCCGACCCGCGGACAGATTTGTGCAATGCCGAGATCTGTTCATAGAACAGATCTCCGCCCTTGTCGAAGCGCCGACAGCTCCCCCCTTCGAGCACCCGAAGCACGAGATCCCGTGTAACCTCCCCGGAACCGCCCGCTCCTTCAGCCAGTTCGGCGACAATTTCCAGCAGATTGAGTGCGCGGCGCACATCGCCGTCAGCCGCCGTCGTCAAAAGATCCCGCAGCTCGGCTGACAATATCACGCCCGCAGCCGCCACACCCCGCTCGCGGTCCTCGAGCGCCCGATCAATCACGGTACGAATATCGGTCGACTCCAACGGCCTTAGCACATAGACGCGCGCCCGGGAAAGCAAAGCGCTGGTGAGCTCGAAGGAAGGATTCTCAGTGGTCGCGCCGATGAACACCACGTCGCCCTTCTCGACGTGGGGTAGGAAAGCATCCTGCTGCGCCTTGTTGAAACGATGGACCTCATCAACAAAAAGAATCGTATCGGCGCCGGTACGCTCGCGGTAGGCTCTGGCGTTATCCACGGCCGAGCGAATATTCTTGACCCCTGCTAGCACGGCGGAAAGCGCCAGAAACTGTGCCCGGCATCGCCCCGCGATAAGACGCGCCAAGGTGGTTTTGCCGCTCCCCGGAGGCCCCCACAGAATCATCGAATGAGCGCGGCCGGACTCGATTAAATGACGCAAGGGCCGGCCAACGCCCACAAGATGCGGCTGTCCAACAAACTCAGCCAGCGTCCGGGGACGCATGCGATCCGCGAGCGGTCGAGAGAGCGGGTTGCCAGTGGTCGAGGCCATATGCAGGCACCAATAGGCTTTAGGGCATCGGGTATCTCATGGATACGGCCAAAATTCACAGCGAGCGGCGCCCCGGATAAATATCCTAGCTCGGACACTGAAAACGGTAACACAGAACACCGCTCGGGGCACAGCGACCGAAGGCCCTTGACGCTGGGCACCCTCGGCACGACTACGCGCAAAGCGACACCCATCACGGAATTTAAAAGCGCCGCACGTGATACTCTGCGAACCGCCCGCGAGAAGGCGGAACCTTACCGTTGGCTCATCTTCCGGCCAACCCCGCCTGGGTTACCTCCCCACCAGGCGGGGTTTATTTTTGCTCTTCGATCCCCCCGGAGAGAGCCCCAGGACCGCAATCCTCGTTCTTCTCTGCGCGCAGCGCGGTATCGCAGGCCGAAGCGCACTCCCTGTCCGGCACCGTCTTTCTCCCATCGACAGCGGTGCTCTGGCGGGTACGCTGCCACTGTCAATGGTCGTTAAGCCGCTGGGTGCCGCCGACTCCACAGCTCATTCCTGCCACCGTCTCGCTTCTGGCAGACAAAAGGTTGCCACACAGCCGCCGGGCTGGCTGTCATGTTTCGGCGCGCAAACGTCAAAACTCTGCAGCATGATTAGCCCAGCCCGCCTCAGCATTTTTCCCCGTTGACG
>JAGTVB010000377.1 GCA_018224385.1 Gammaproteobacteria bacterium | reverse complement strand
TTTAAAACACGCTCTAAGGTGGCCGTGCCCCTTGCAACCTATTCTTGGCAAAGGACCTCAGGCGAGGCGGCGTAGTTCATAGCAGTTCAGGATGTTCGAGTGAGCACTGCGTGTATGACGGTTCCAAGCGGTCGTGGTTAATCTGAGAGTAACTCTAGGGGATATTCGTAATGGTGGTGAATCAACCGCGGGTGGAGATTCGGTATTGCACCCAATGCCGATGGTTGCTGCGTGCGGCATGGATGGCACAGGAGCTTCTTACGACCTTCGAGGCCGAGCTCGGGGAGGTGGCGCTGGCTCCGGGAAGCGGTGGCATATTTGAGGTTCGAGTAGACGGTGATCTGATTTGGTCGAGAAAAGCCGAGGGACGGTTCCCTGAGTCGAAGGAACTCAAGCAACGGATTCGCGATCGGATAGCACCGGAAAAACCTCTTGGGCACTCGGATAAATAAATAGGCCAATGGGCCGAAAAGGCTGTGCCAAAGGATTACCGCGCTTGTCCTAATGCGCCGTGACGCGGCGGCTCGCATTGCTCATGTACTCCCTTGTACACTTCCCGTTGTTGCGCGCCTCATCCCTGGGGCTCGGTCCGGGCGGGGCCAGCTTATCGCTGGGCAAAATCGCTTCCGGCGATATTGTCGCCGCCGCGCGCCTGGCGCTGCCAGCGCTCGCGACATTTTTACAACAGCCGCTGACTTCCCGGCATTTTCGCTTGGGCACCTACCACAGGAAATCGTGCCTTGCGCGAAATGTATTGAGTCGATACGATACGGCAGGAAGAAGCCGCAATGCCGGCAGTACCTTTTTGCTGAGAATAATTGACTGATCCGCTCGGGAACGGTAGGTTTTGCGCAGAGGGTGTTCTGAAGGCTAGGGCGCGTCCTCCAGCGGCATCGTGCGCGGCCAATGTGGAAGGTTTGGGAGTCACTTTGAACAGCCTGATCTGCTCCCTCTGAGGAGGAGGGCTTCAAGGATAGGCTGGCTCTATCCTCATGTACGCGCGTGGACACGATGCCGGCTTTTCCCCAGGCAAGCCTTGCGCTTATGCCGGCGCTCGTGACATGTTTAAAACCACCCAGGAGTGCCACGCTGGAATGCCGTTTGCGCCGAGTACAGATGCCGCTGAGCGATAAGCGCTGGTGTAGGAGATTATCAACCCCCATGTCTATAGAAGGTGTCTTCGAGAAGGGCTATGTTACGACGAGTGCCGATAAGCTGATTAACTGGGCGCGTACCGGCTCTATGTGGCCGATGACGTTCGGGCTTGCCTGTTGCGCAGTTGAGATGATGCATGCCGGTGCCGCTCGCTATGACTTGGATCGGTTCGGCATGGTATTTCGCCCAAGCCCACGCCAATCCGACGTGATGATTGTCGCGGGGACGCTGGTAAATAAAATGGCGCCCGCGTTGCGTAAAGTCTATGACCAAATGGCAGAGCCTCGATGGGTAATCTCCATGGGCTCATGCGCCAATGGAGGCGGATATTATCATTACTCGTATTCGGTCGTTCGGGGATGTGACCGCATCGTACCGGTGGACATCTACGTGCCCGGCTGCCCGCCAACTGCAGAAGCGCTTCTGTACGGTATTCTGCAGCTGCACGACAAAATAAGGCGTACCAATACCATCGCACGCTAGCGAGGGGCAGCCGCGGGCGGCGGGCTCACGGCGTTGCATAAAGCGCCCGGCACAACCAAGAAACAACAATTTGAGGAGGCGTTGCGGGCTTTGCCTACGGACGTATTCGGACGACACAGCCGCGACCTGCGCATCTCGGTTACCGATCGCTGCAACTTTCGCTGCATCTACTGCATGCCTAAAACGACCTATGGCGCTGGCTACCCATTCCTCGCACGTCGGGCTCTGCTGAGCTTCGAAGAGATCACCCTTATTGCTCGAGTCCTCATAGGCATGGGTGTTCGTAAAATTCGGCTAACCGGCGGAGAGCCATTGCTGCGCCGAGAGATCGAGCGGCTGGTGGAGATGCTTGCGGCGCTTCCGGGATTGAGCGATCTGAGCCTCACAACCAATGGAGCGTGTTTGACGCGGGCCAAGGCTCAGGCACTGCGGGATGCGGGGCTGAAGCGTTTAACCATGAGCTTGGATGCGCTCGATGATCAGACGTTCAGCGCCATGAACGACGTGGGGTTTCCCGTGAGCCGTGTCGAAGAGGCCCTGAGCAACGCGGCCAACGTTGGATTTCCCCCGGCGAAGATCAATATGGTGGTCAAACGTGGCGTCAACGATCACAGTATCGTGCCGATGGCGCGCCGGTTTCGCGGGACCGGGCATATCCTTCGCTTCATTGAGTATATGGATGTGGGAACGTCCAACGGTTGGCGGCTTGACGAGGTGGTCGCCGGCGCCGCGATCGTCGATATCATTCATCGCGAGTGGCCTCTCGCGCCGGTGTCTCCCAACTACCCGGGAGAAGTCGCCAGCCGCTGGAAATACCAAGATGGACAGGGCGAAGTCGGCATCATCACCTCGGTTACCCAGCCCTTCTGTGGCCACTGTACACGCGTGCGGCTTTCGGCTGAGGGGCGGCTTTATACCTGTTTATTTGCCTCCGAGGGGCATGATCTAAGGTACCTCGTTCGCGGCGGTGCAGCGGACGATTACATCGCCCAGGCGATTGCGGCTATTTGGTCGCGGCGCCACGATCGTTATTCCGAAAGGCGCTCGGCTGAGACCGCGGCACTACCGAGAATAGAGATGTCCTATATTGGTGGCTGATACGGAACGACCCCAGGCTTTTCGGGAGACTTGCTTGGGACCTTCCGCATCGCGTCCGTCCCGTTGGCTGGGCGATGCTCCGCTGACACGGGGGTCTGCGGCAATGGCTTGGTGAGACACTGTCTCACAAGCGCCGGCGGTTGACATAGCGGCGTTGCGCGGCGGTTCGACACGAGAGATAGCTGGGAGCTGTTTTGTACGGCGGCAAACCGGGCCTGCAGAGGCAAGGTCGCGGGATGAGCCGAGTGACTCCTCTGCGCCCTGGTCGCCTCCGGTTGCTCGCCGCGCGCCTCTCGCGTTGCCGGCCACTCGCGGTATTCTTAAAACGGCTCCGAGGGCCCGTAGACAGCACGGCATGGGGAACGGTGCGGTTTTTCCCTCGACGTGCATTCAGCGCCCCGCCTCGTTCGTCCAACATCACTTCCCGCCATGTTTGCACTGTCGCGTTGGGTTTTCTTACTGCTCGCCACGTCCCTGTTCCAGGCCGCGCTTCCGCGGCTGGCGGGAGGCGCGCAAGAAGCACCGGGCACGGAACGCACCATCTATGTGCTCAGCCATGGCTGGCACACGGGAATTGTCCTTCGCTATGCTGATATCCCGGCGCACCTGTGGCCGGAGAAAGACGATTTCGCCGGTCGAACCTATCTGGAGGTGGGGTGGGGGGACGAGGCCTTCTATCGCGCGCCAAAGGTTACTTTGGGGATGGCCTTGCGAGCAGCGCTGACGCCCACGCAGAGTGTGCTGCATGTGGTAGGCTTTGACCGACCAGTATCCAACAAATTCTCAGGGAGCGACATCGTGGCGCTGCGAGTGTCGGCGCAGGGCATTGCGGATCTTGTCCGCTTCATCCATGCCAGCTTGGTGAGGCGGCATGGCGAGCGAGCCCAGCCCTTGGGGCCGGGGCTGTATGGAGAAAGCTGGTTTTATCCCGCTGAGGGCAGGTATTCTCTCATCTATAACTGCAACCATTGGGTCGCCGAAGGTTTGCGACAGGCGGGGGTGGCGATGGATGTCGGCACAGCGATGACCTCCGGAAACGTCATCCGCCAAGCAGGCCGGGTGGGGGAGAGTCTACGTTAAGGACGCTGTTGCAGAAATGACTGCGCTTGATACGGCGATCACGATTCGCACGGTACCCTTGTTAGCTTTAGCGCTTTGGTTGACCTCGCTACGGCAGAAAGTCGGCTCGAGGTTGTGCCGGCGGTGCTAACCGCCAGGATAAGGGTCTCAGGCCGCCTGCATCAGCTCGGAACCCCCTGAGCGCGCGAGAGTCCGGCGGCGGCCGTGGGCAGGCGGATGGCGGGTGTTAAGGACCGCTGCAGACAACAGGAGCACAGCGTAAGGATGAGCATGGCTGAGGAAGAGATTCAACAGATTATTGAGTCACGGCATCAGGCACCGCACGCGGTACTGGGGCCTCACTATTCGAAGCAAGACCACAGGACTGTCATTCGCGTCTTCCTCCCCCAGGCCAAGGAGGTGTTTGCGGCACAGGGGGGCGAAGGAAGGAGGACCCTCAAACACGAACTGGTGAAAATCCACCCCTCAGGGCTTTTTGAGGGCAGCTTACCCGGGCTCATCAACGGAAGCGGTTACTGGCTGATCGTCACCGACGAGCAGGGTGCGGAGCACACGTTACGCGATCCCTATGCCATCAAGAGCTCGGCCTTCACCG
>JAGTVB010000376.1 GCA_018224385.1 Gammaproteobacteria bacterium | reverse complement strand
GCGATGGAACGGCCAACGATGAGGCTCACCACCTGTGCCTGCTTGGCGTTTCGAGCCGCGCCAATCACATACCGGTAATCGGGGCTGAAGAAGAAATCGTCAAGATAGTCATCCAGTCGGATACGCCGTACCGGAAAGCGGTCGCGATGAGCCGGTGGCCCCTCGTCCCGGTAGTCATGGACATATCCATGATAGGCTGGGTTCTCGCCATAGGGGATCTCCCATACCTCGGCCAGGTCCTTGAGCGCCGCGATGAAACTGCTGCGAGGGCCGGCATCGTAGACTGCACTGATGCGCGAGCTATGTCCCTCCTTATCCTGCACCGCAATGACCTTAACGGGGGTAAGGCTTTCGGCATCGAGGACCACCAGCGTGTGGGGCAGGTAGTTGCCGACCATCACCAGCTTGCCATCATTGGAAACGGCCAGGTTGCGCGTGTTGATGCCCGCGCGGATCTCGGCCACAAGCGCAAGGCCATAGAGATCGAACTTGGCGATCCAGCCATCGCGAGAAGCCAGGTACACGAATCGACCGTCCGGGGAGAATTTGGGGCCGCCGTGCAGCGCCGGGCGCGACTTGAAACGGTGAATCACCTCGAAGCGGTCACCATCGAGCACCGCGACATGGTGATCTCCGGCCTCCACGACCACGAACAAATTAAGGGGGGCCGCGTCGTGCACGGGCGCAGCGACGAGTTGGCTTGGGCTCAGATGTTGGACTCGGCTCGCCGCAATCGCCTCGAGCCCCCAAAGGGGGCGCTGTGGTAGCGGGGTGTAGATGTAGTCCACCAGAGACTGGATCTGCTGATCCGACAGCTGCTCAGCAAAACCCGGCATCTGGCTTGCCGGCAGGCCCTCGCGCACCGCCCGCAGCGCCTGAGCGGGTGACAAACGCCCAAGGTTTTCCGGTAGCAGGGCCGGCCCCATGGCGCCCAGCCGATCGGCCCCGTGGCAGCGGGCGCAGTACTGCCCGTAGAGGTCCGCCGGCGCGCTGTGTGCCGTCGGCGGTAGCGCTACAGCCAGTCCCAGGGTTAGGCATGCACCGAGTGGCACCCACCACCCCCTCGTCTCATTGGCGACCCAGCTGGGCATGAAGACTCCTGCTACCGCGTTCCCAGCGGCCGGATTGCGGGCTGATCGTTTCCAGCCTCGACGCCGACACCCAAACCGATCTCCTCATCGCAGAGATAACAACCCGGATCTTCGGCCCAGATGTCTCCGGTAAGCTGGTAGGCACGCACCCGAGTGTTGCCGCCGCAGATATTCAGATACTGACACCGCGCGCAGCGGCCTTGAACCGGGCGCGGTGATTGCCTGAGTCCGTGCATGAGCGGATCGGATCGGTCCTGCCAGATCGCGGAGAAGGGACGCTCTCGCACGTTGCCAAGGCTGTAGTGACCCCAAAATGTATCGGGATGGACATTGCCGAGATTATCGATGTTGGCGATATTCAGCCCCGATGCGTTCCCCCCCCATTCCACCAGCTTGCGGCGCAGGTGTTCGACCTTGTCGGGAAAGCGCCGCCGCACCCAGTGCAGCAGGTAAACGCCGTCGGCGTCATTGTTGCCGGTCACATACTCTCCCGACTGGTGGTTCCGGACTTCCTGCCAACAATGCTCGAAGAGCCCGTCCATGGCCTGTCGGGTAGTCTGGTGAACGGCATCGGCGTTGCGGTGGCGGTTACCACGTCCCGCATAGTTGAGGTGCGAAAGGTAAAATTTGTCGCTACCCTCCGAGCTCATTAAGGCGAGCACGCCCGCCAGCTCGGCCGCATTTTCCTGCGTCAGGGTAAACCGCAAGCCGACTTTGATTCCCCGCTGGCGGCAGAGGCGTATGCCGCGCATCGCCGCATCGAAGGCGCCCGGCTGCCGGCGGAAACGGTCGTGCGTCTCGCGGAGACCGTCGACACTGACGCCCACATAGTCGTAACCGACCGACGCGATGTCATCGATGTTGGTTTCATCGATCAGCGTGCCGTTGGAGGACAGGCCCACATAAAAGCCCATGGCTTTGGCGCGCCGAGAGATACGCACCAGATCGGGACGCAGTAGCGGTTCTCCCCCGGAAAGCACCAACACCGAAACGCCAAACGCCCGGAGATCCTCCATCACCGCGTAGATGGTCTGTTCGGCAAGCTCCCCCGGAAAGTCCCGATCTGCCGAAACGGCATAGCAGTGGCGGCAGGTGAGGTTGCAACGGCGCACCAGATTCCAGATTACCACCGGGCCTGCCGGCGGCCGCCTCCCCGCGGCTGGCGTTGGCTGGACAAGCTCCCGCATGAATTGTGAGATCCGGAACATGATCGCTCCCCTCCGGTGACCGCCATCCGGCGGGACACTGCGCTCACCGCTTCAGGCAAATTTAACTTGGCGGGCGCAGCCTCAGCCCCGTCTTCTTATAAAGCCGCGTGCTGTACAACACCGCATGGCCACGATGGTCGCCCCCCAGCAACTCCGCAATCGCCGCGACCCCCTGTTCCACTTCGCGCCGGTGTCGGCCATGAACCATGGCAAACAGGTTATAGGGCCACTCGGGCAGCCGCCGCGGTCGGTGGTAACAGTGGCTCACGAAACTGAGTGCCCCCACCTGCCTCCCAACCGCGGAGATGCGCTCATCGGGCACATCCCACACCGACATCCCGTTGGCCCGGTAGCCGAGGGCATAGTGATTCGGCACCGCACCGATGCGGCGGATGACGCCAAGAGCCAACAGACGCCGGAGACGCACCATCACCTCTTCGGCGGTCAGTCCCAGCCGATCGGCGACCGCCTGATAGGGCCGCGGCACCAAGGGCAACCCTGCCTGAGTCGCCAGTATGATGGCGCGGTCGTGCGAATCAATGCGGCCCACCATGTTAGACCTCGAAGCGCAGACCCACGAAGTACTCCTCACGTTTTGGAAACGGATAGACCTTGAGGCCGGTGACCGATTCAATCTCGGTAACGACCGCCGGCACGCGTGCCGGGTGTTCAGTGGCAATCACGAACCACAGGTTAAGCTCGTGATCCCTGGCATAGTTGTGCGCCACCTCGGGAAATTCGTTGACCAACGCTGCGACCCGTTCCAGATCCGCCGTCGGCACCCGCATGGCTGCCAGCAGCACCGCACCGCCGAGGCGCTCGGCGTGGTAGAGAGGCCCAAAGCGGCTGAGCATACCCGCCGCCAGCAGCGCCTCGAGCCGCTCGATGAGCGTCGTCTCGCTGATGCCAAGCCCCGCAGCGACCAGCCTGAACGGGCGTTCGCAGACGGGGAACCCATCCTGTAGTGTGTTTAAGATGGCGCGGTCCAGGGCGTCCATTGGCCGTCACCAGCCTCTTAGGAATCGGTCTTTAGGGTGTCTAACAGCCCGTGTCATCAGGCCGCGGCGATCTGACCCTTGCCCGCCGCAGGCACATACAGGGCGCCACGCTGTTTGAAACGGCGGCGGCTGAACAGCACCGTCTGGGGGACGTCTTGGGCCTGACAGCGCTGCCTAAGATCCTGCACCTGTTGTAAAACCGTG
>JAGTVB010000375.1 GCA_018224385.1 Gammaproteobacteria bacterium | reverse complement strand
CTTGAATCCGGAAGGTAACATGGATCGCTGGGGGTGTTCTTGCCCCATTCTGCCGGCTCACCCCGGCGGGACCCGATCGAGCGCTGCCCGAAACCGCTTCCGGTCCATTTATGGTGAGCCGTCGTGCGATCCCACTCGGGCGCGCCTCGTCGTTTCAAACGAGCGCAGTCGTTCTCGAGCCCGCCGCCTGCATGGGAGATTGAAACGGGCAATGAAAGAAAATTGCTCGGCTTGACGGGTAGCTACGCGCTTTGATGTCAAATTTGAGGGTAGGTCATGGTTTATTCCTTCACCGAAAGAAAGCGTATCCGTAAGGACTTCGGCAAGCGGCCAAGCGTATTGGATGTGCCCTATCTGCTTGCAATCCAGCTCGGTTCTTATCGACATTTCTTACAGGCCGACATGGTGCCCGCAGCGCGCGAGCATAAAGGGTTGCATGCGGCCTTTAAATCGGTATTTCCCATCGAGAGTTATGCGGGTGATGCGAGCCTGGATTATGTGAGCTACCGCCTGGGGGCACCGATATTCGATGTCAAGGAGTGCCGGCTCCGCGGGCTGACCTATGCGGCGTCGTTACGCGTGAAGCTGCGTTTGGTGCTGTACGACCGGGAGGCCGGGATGGATCCGAAGGTGATTAAAGACATCAAGGAGCAGGAAGTCTACATGGGCGAGATCCCGCTCATGACCGATACCGGCACGTTCATTATCAATGGCACGGAGCGGGTCATAGTGTCGCAGCTGCACCGCTCGCCAGGGGTGTTCTTTGAGCATGATAGAGGCAAGACCCACTCCTCTGGAAAACTACTTTTTTCGGCGCGGATCATTCCCTACCGCGGCTCATGGTTGGATTTTGAGTTCGATCCCAAGGATCTGCTCTTTGTGCGCATCGATCGCCGCCGCAAGCTCCCGGTAACGGTGCTGCTGCGAGCGCTTGGGTTTAGCGACGCGGAGATCATCGAGACGTTCTTTGATAGCAACGCTTTTACCATGGCCGAGGATGGGTTGCGCTTTGACTTCGTGCCCGATCGGCTGCGCGGGGAGACGGTAACGTTCGACATTCGGGACGAGGAGGGCAACCTGCTGGTGGAAGCCGGCGCACGCATAACCGGTCGTCATATCGCCAAGATGCGCAAAGCCAAGCTGAGCGTACTGCAGCTGCCCGATGCCTACGCGCTGGGGAAGGTGCTGGCGCGCGAGGTCGTGGATCCCGCTACCGGAGAGATTCTTGGGCAGGTCAACGATGAACTTACGCTGGAGGCGATCGAGAAGTTTCGCGCGGCACGCATCCCGAGCTTTGAGACCATCTATGTCAATGACGTGGACCACGGTCCGTATATCGCCGACACGCTGCGGATCGATTCCACCCGCACCGATCTGGAAGCACAGGTCGAGATCTACCGCATGATGCGCCCGGGTGAGCCTCCCACCAAAGACGCGGCGCAGAGCTTGTTCAATAATTTGTTCATGAATCCCGAACGTTACGACCTCTCCACCGTGGGGCGCATGAAGTTCAACCGCCGGGTGGGGCGAGCCGCGGTCACGGGTCCTGGTATCTTGTCCAAGCAAGACATCATCGATGTCTTGAAGGTGCTGATCGACATCAAGAACGGAAGTGGTGCCGTCGATGATATCGACCACCTTGGCAACCGCCGGGTACGTTGCGTCGGCGAGATGGCCGAGAACCAATTTCGGATCGGGTTGGTGCGTGTCGAGCGTGCCGTCAAAGAACGCTTAAGCCTGTCCGATGCCAACGAGCTGATGCCGCAGGAGCTTATTAACGCCAAGCCGGTGTCCGCCGTGATCAAGGAGTTTTTTGGATCGAGCCAGCTGTCGCAATTCATGGATCAAAACAATCCGCTCTCAGAGGTTACCCACAAGCGCCGCATCTCGGCCCTGGGCCCTGGGGGGCTGACCCGCGAGCGGGCGGGGTTTGAGGTCCGCGACGTACATCCGACCCACTATGGGCGGGTGTGTCCCATCGAAACACCGGAAGGTCCCAACATCGGGCTCATCAATTCGCTGGCGGTCTATGCGCGCACTAACGACTATGGGTTTCTTGAAACGCCGTATCGGCGGGTGATCGATGGCGTTGTCACCGACCAAATCGAATACTTATCCGCTATTGAAGAGGGTCAGTATGTGGTCGCGCAGGCGAACGCGACGGTCGATGAATTCGGAAAACTGGTCGATGATATGGTCACGTGCCGCCACCAGAATGAATTTACCCTGTCCACGCCAGACAAGGTGAATTACATCGATGTCTCGCCAAAGCAAATTGTGTCCGTTGCGGCGGCACTGATCCCGTTTCTCGAGCACGACGATGCCAACCGCGCACTGATGGGCTCGAATATGCAGCGCCAGGCCGTTCCCACCATACGCACCGAAAAGCCGCTGGTCGGCACCGGTATTGAACGCACCGTGGCCATCGATTCGGGCGTGGCGGTGGTGGCTGAGCGCGGCGGCGCGGTGGATTCGGTGGATGCGGCGCGCATCGTGGTGCGCGTGAACGACGATGAGACCGAACCCGGCGAGCCGGGGGTCGATATTTACTCCCTGACCAAGTACATCCGTTCCAATCAAAACACCTGCATCAATCAGCGCCCCCTGCTGAGGCCCGGCGATGTGATCGCCCGCGGTGATGTCCTGGCGGACGGTCCAGCAACGGATATGGGCGAACTGGCCCTCGGTCAGAACGCCCTGGTCGCGTTCATGCCTTGGAATGGTTACAACTTCGAGGACTCGATTCTCATCTCGGAGCGGGTCGTTCAAGAAGAGCGCTTCACCACCATCCATATCGAGGAATTGATCTGTGTGGCGCGCGATACCAAGCTGGGTCCGGAAGAGATTACCGCGGATATTCCGAACGTGAGCGAAAGCGCGCTTGCGCTGCTGGACGAATCTGGAATCGTCTATATCGGCGCCGAGGTGCGATCGGGGGATATCCTGGTGGGCAAGGTAACGCCCAAGGGAGAAACGCAACTTACCCCCGAGGAGAAGCTGCTGCGGGCCATCTTCGGCGAGAAGGCATCCGACGTTAAAGACACCTCCCTCAGGGTGCCTTCCGGCATGAATGGAACGGTCATCGACGTGCAGGTGTTCACCCGCGACGGCGTGGAAAAGGACGCCAGGGCTAAGCAGATCCAAGAGATGGCCTTGGAAACGGTAAAGAAGGACTTGCACGACGAATACCGCATTCTCGAGGAAGATACGTTTCAGCGTTTGGAGAGGCTGTTGATCGGCAAGTCCGTCGCCGGCGGACCCCAGGGACTGGCTGCGGGCAGCGAGATAACCCAGGCTTACCTTAGAGGGCTTCCCCGTGAGCAGTGGTTTGCCATTCGCGCCCATAGCGAAGGCGCGATGGAGCAGCTGGAAAAGGCGGCGGAGCATCTCAAGCAGGCGCGGGCCAACCTCGATGAGCGCTATGAGGAAAAGCGTGCAAAGCTTGCTGCCGGCGATGATTTGGCCCCGGGGGTGCTCAAGATGGTCAAGGTATACCTGGCCGTCAAGCGTCGCATTCAGCCGGGTGACAAGATGGCGGGAAGGCACGGCAACAAGGGCGTGATTTCCATGATCGTGCCGGTCGAAGATATGCCCTATATGGCCGACGGCACCCCCATCGATATCGTGCTCAACCCGCTCGGTGTGCCGTCGCGAATGAATGTGGGTCAAGTGCTCGAGACCCATCTCGGCTGGGCGGCGAAGGCACTTGGATTCAAGGTTGGGCAGATACTGGATAACGGTGTCGATCGGACCGAGCTGCGCAGCTTCCTCGAGCGCATCTATGAAGTGGGTGGTAAGGGCGACGCCTTACACGAACTTTCCGACGAGCAGCTGGTAGAGCTCGGCAACAACCTGCGAGCGGGAGTGCCGATGTCCACCCCCGTGTTCGACGGCGCCACCGAGGGCGAGATCAAACGCATGCTGGAGATGGCCGGGTTGCCGCGCAATGGTCAGGCGGTGCTCTACGACGGGCGCACCGGCGATTCGTTCGATCGGCCAGTGACCGTCGGCTACATGTACATGATGAAATTGAACCACCTGGTTGACGACAAGATGCATGCACGTTCCACGGGTCCCTATAGCCTGGTGACGCAACAACCGCTTGGTGGCAAAGCACAGTTCGGTGGGCAGCGGTTCGGCGAGATGGAGGTTTGGGCGCTGGAGGCCTATGGCGCCGCGTACACGCTGCAGGAAATGCTTACCGTGAAATCCGATGACGTGAATGGGCGCACTAAGATGTACAAGAACATCGTGGACGGGGACCATCGAATGGAAGCCGGCATGCCTGAATCGTTTAACGTGCTGATGAAGGAAATCCGCTCCCTTGGGATCGATATCGAGCTTGAGGATTACTGAAGCGACGTTCGGTGATCCGGCATTAGCGGCAGTTCGCTGAGCAGCGGTTTCACGAATGTCGCGAACGCCGCAGCCGCGGGGCGTACGGTGGCGAGCAGCCGGAGTGTACGCGGGAGTACATGCGGATTTTCCGCCGCCGCGCAACGCCGCCAGCACAAGCGCAGTGGTTGTTCGAACAACTGCTGAGAGCCTGGGGAGAGCGCAGGAGAACGACCTTGAAAGATTTGCTTAATTTACTGAAACAGCAAACGCAGGCCGAAGGGTTTGATGCCATACGAATCGGCCTTGCATCACCTGAAAAAATTCGCTCCTGGTCTTATGGTGAGGTAAAAAAGCCCGAGACCATTAATTACCGCACCTTCAAGCCGGAGCGCGATGGGCTGTTTTGTGCCAAGATCTTTGGCCCCATCAAAGACTACGAATGTTTGTGCGGCAAATACAAGCGTCTCAAGCACCGCGGCGTGATCTGTGAAAAATGCGGCGTCGAGGTGACGCTGGCCAAAGTCCGGCGTGAACGAATGGGGCACATCGAGCTGGCAAGTCCGGTGGCTCATATCTGGTTTTTGAAATCCTTGCCCTCGCGCATGGGACTGCTACTGGACATGACGCTGCGCGATATCGAGCGCATCCTTTATTTCGAGGCTTTTGTGGTGGTCGATCCGGGATTGACTCAGCTTGAGCGCGGTCAGCTTCTGTCGGACGAAACCTATCTAGAAGCCATCGAGCAATATGGCGACGAGTTCGACGCCAAGATGGGGGCGGAGGCGATCTATGAGCTGCTAAAGAGCATCGATCTCAAGGCGGAAGGCACCCGACTGCGGGAAGAGCTGCGGACCACCGGATCCGAGTCGCGCATCAAGAAAGTCGCGAAGCGGCTGAAGCTCATCGAAGCCTTCATCGAATCCGGTAACCGCCCCGAATGGATGGTGCTGAAGGTGTTGCCCGTGCTACCGCCGGAATTGCGGCCTCTGGTGCCGCTCGATGGCGGACGCTTCGCCACCTCTGACCTCAACGATCTCTACCGTCGCGTCATCAATCGTAACAACCGTCTGAAGCGGCTGCTCGATCTCAATGCGCCCGACATCATCGTGCGTAACGAGAAGCGCATGCTGCAAGAAGCGGTGGATGCGCTGCTCGATAACGGCCGGCGCGGACGGGCGATCACGGGCACCAACAAGCGTCCGCTGAAGTCGCTGGCGGACATGATCAAGGGCAAGCAGGGACGCTTTCGGCAGAACTTGCTGGGAAAGCGCGTCGATTACTCCGGGCGATCGGTGATCGTGGTGGGACCGACGCTGAAGCTCCATCAATGTGGCCTGCCGAAAAAAATGGCCCTGGAGCTCTTCAAACCCTTCGTTTTCGGCAAGCTTGAGCTCAGGGGTTTGGCGACCACCATCAAGGCGGCGAAGAAGATGGTGGAGCGCGAAGGCCCGGAGGTCTGGGATATTCTCGAGCAGGTCATTCGCGAGCACCCGGTGCTGCTCAACCGAGCGCCGACGTTGCATCGCCTGGGCATCCAGGCTTTTGAGCCGGTGTTGATCGAGGGCACGGCCATTCAGCTTCATCCCTTGGTCTGTACCGCCTTTAACGCCGATTTCGATGGAGATCAGATGGCCGTACACGTGCCGCTTTCGCTCGAGGCGCAGCTGGAAGCACGCACGTTGATGATGTCCACCAATAATATTCTTTCCCCGGCCCACGGTGAGCCGATTATCGTGCCCACGCAGGATGTGGTGCTCGGTCTTTACTACATGACCCGTGAGCGGGTCGATGCCAAAGGCACCGGCATGATTTTCAGCGATCTGGCGGAGGTGCATCGTGCGTTCGAGAACCAGGCCGTGGATCTTCATGCCCGCATTAAAGTGCGTGTCCCCGAAGTATTGGTGGACGAGAATACCGGAGATAAGGTGGCCCGTCGGCGGCTGGTCGAGACCACGGTCGGGCGGGCGCTGCTGTTCGAGTTGGTTCCGGATGGCCTGCACTTTGACCTGGTCAACCGGTCACTGAACAAAAAGGCGATCTCTAACCTTATTAATGCCGCTTACCGCAAGGTTGGCGTGAAAAGCACGGTGGTTTTCGCGGACCGGCTGATGTACACCGGCTTCAGCTATGCTACCCGCGCCGGCATCTCCATCGGCGTGGAGGATATGGTGGTGCCCGATGAGAAGAAGACGATTCTGGACAGAGCCGATACCGCGGTAAAAGAGATCGAAGGGCAGTATGCGTCAGGCCTGGTGACCTTCGGCGAGCGCTACAACAAGGTTGTGGATATCTGGTCCTATACCAATGAGCAGGTCGCCAAGGCGATGATGGAGAAGCTCGGGACCGACGAGGTGGTGGGTGCCGACGGCAGCGTTGTCAAGCAGCAATCCTTGAATTCTATTTACATGATGGCCGACTCCGGGGCGCGCGGCTCTGCGGCACAGATACGTCAGTTGGCCGGGATGCGCGGATTGATGGCCAAACCCGATGGCTCGATCATCGAGACTCCCATCACCGCTAATTTCCGGGAAGGGCTCGATGTCCTGCAGTACTTTATTTCTACCCACGGCGCCCGCAAGGGCTTGGCAGATACGGCACTGAAGACAGCGAACTCCGGTTATCTAACACGCCGGCTGGTGGACGTGGCCCAGGATTTGGTGGTGACCGAGGATGATTGTGGAACCAGTGAAGGGCCGACCATCACCCCGCTCATCGAGGGTGGTGACGTCGTGGAGCCATTGCAAGAACGGGTGCTGGGTCGCGTCACCGCTACCGACGTTTTGCATCCTACCACGGATGAGACGGTGGTGCCCGCCGGAACGCTGCTTGACGAAAGCTGGGTGGACCGTTTGGAAACCTATGGGATCGACCGCGTGAAGGCGCGTTCCGCTATTACTTGCCGGACGCGCTACGGTATCTGCGCGAAATGCTATGGCCGTGATCTGGCCCGCGGAGAGATCGTCAATATCGGGGAAGCGGTGGGCGTTGTGGCTGCCCAGTCGATTGGCGAGCCGGGCACGCAGCTTACCATGCGCACGTTCCACATCGGTGGTGCCGCCTCCCGTGCGGCGGCCGTGGATAATATCGAGGTGAAGGTAAGCGGGACGGCCAAGCTCGAGAACATCAAGCTGGTACAACACGCGAGCGGCAATTACGTGGCTGTTTCCCGCTCCGGGGAACTGGCCATCCTGGATGAGTCGCGTCGCGAACGGGAGCGCTACAAGGTGCCCTACGGAGCGATGCTCACCGTTGCCGACGGCGGGCCGGTAGCGCCTGGGCAGATCGTTGCGAACTGGGATCCGCACACCCATCCGGTGATCACCGAGGTCAGCGGGCGCGTGCGCTTCAGTGATATCATCGAAGGGGTGACGGTGCAGCGACAGACCGACGAGTTCACCGGCTTGACCAGTATCGTCGTGATGGGTCCGAAACAGCGTACGCCCGCCGCCAAAGACATGCGTCCCATGATCCGTCTGGTGGGCAATATGGACGAGGAGCTGTTTCTTCCAGGGACGAATATGCCCGCACATTACGCGCTCTCGCCGGACGCGATCATCGCTGTCGACGATGGCCAAGAGGTGAGCGTGGGGGAGGTGCTTGCCCGCTTGCCCCAGGAATCCACCAAGACTCGCGACATCACCGGCGGCTTGCCCCGGGTAGCGGATCTTTTTGAGGCGCGCAAGCCAAAGGATGCGGCAATCTTGGCGGAGACCAACGGCGTGGTGAGCTTCGGAAAGGATACCAAAGGCAAACAACGCTTGGTGATCACCTCCGAAGACGGCGAGAAGAGCGAGATCCTGGTTCCCAAGTGGCGACACGTCTTGGTGTTTGAGGGAGAACAGGTAGAGCGTGGCGAGGTTCTGGTGGATGGGCCGGCCAACCCGCATGATATTCTGCGCTTGCTCGGGACCAGTGCGCTGCTCACTTACATCGTCAATGAGGTACAGGAGGTCTATCGTCTGCAGGGGGTCAAGATCAACGATAAGCATATCGAGGTCATTGTTCGCCAGATGCTGCGCAAGGTGGAGATCGAAAGTCCTGGCGACACGCGCTTTTTGCAGGGCGAGCAGTTGGAGCGCAGTCGCGTGCTCGACGAGAATGAGCGGGCCAATGAACAAGGCCATCAACCGGCACGCTGGAGACCATTACTGTTGGGAATTACCAAGGCCTCGTTGTCCACTGAGTCGTTTATTTCCGCGGCATCGTTCCAAGAGACGACCCGGGTCTTGACCGAGGCGTCGGTTAACGGTCGTGCCGATGAGCTTCGCGGGCTTAAAGAGAACGTGATTGTCGGGCGTCTGATCCCGGCGGGCAGTGGCTTTGCCTATCATGATGAGCGGCGCCGGAAACGGGGTGGTCCCGAGGGAGAGATGACGGAGAAGGAGGCAATGCGCTCGCTGGCGGATATGGTTTCCGAGGAGATGAGCAGTCAGTTCGGCGATGATGCCAATGCTTGACGTCACAAGGACGCTCGCGGCCGGTGACACGCTGTGCACGGTGGTGAAGAAACCAGCGCGAGCCGCTCCAGAAAGCGCCGCCGTCTTTAAGACCGCTGAAGGCAGCCAGCTGTTGACACGTTGACACTAAGTCCTTAGAATTCTAACGCCTTAGACGGGCAGGGTAAAACCCTGCCTGACTTTTTCTACTGTCTATCCCCTTTATCGCGTGCCTGATACCCTGGGTAGCGCCGAGCGGGCAAGCAGTCCGTACCTGGCGACCGGGGACAAGTTTTTTTGACTGGAGCGAGGCCATGGCCACGATCAATCAGCTGGTGCGTAAGCCGCGTAAGCGCCAGCATAAGAAAAGCACAGTGCCGGCGTTGCAGGGTTGTCCGCAGCGCCGCGGGGTGTGTACTCGCGTCTATACGACGACCCCGAAAAAGCCGAACTCGGCGCTGCGAAAAGTGGCGCGGGTGCGGCTCACCAACGGTATGGAAGTCACGACGTATATTGGCGGAGAGGGACACAACCTTCAAGAGCATTCGGTTGTCCTGATCCGTGGCGGCCGCGTAAAGGACCTTCCCGGTGTGCGTTATCATACGGTCAGGGGAAGCCTGGACACCGGCGGAGTGACCGCCAGGCGCCAAGGCCGCTCCAAGTACGGTGCCAAACGTCCCAAGGGTTGACGTTTCCGCAGAGGTGAAGCATGTCGAGAAGGCGAATCATCGCGAAGAGGACCATTCTTCCGGATCCCAAGTACGGAAGCCAAACCTTAGCGAAATTTATTAATGTGCTCATGCTGAATGGAAAGAAGTCCGTCGCCGAGCGTATCGTCTATGGGGCATTGGGGCACGTCGCCAATAAGAGTAAAGGCGATCCCGTTGAAGTGTTCACCAAAGCGCTGGACAACGTTAGGCCTGTGGTCGAAGTCAAGTCGCGGCGTGTCGGTGGCGCCACTTACCAAGTACCGGTCGAGGTAAGGCCATTGCGCCGTACCGCGCTCGGGATGCGGTGGATCGTGGACGCGGCGCGCAAGCGGGGGGAGAAATCCATGGGGCTTCGACTGGCGAACGAATTCATGGATGCCGCGGAGAGCCGAGGTAACGCGGTGAAAAAGCGTGAGGATACGCACCGCATGGCGGAAGCGAATAAGGCCTTCTCCCATTATCGGTGGTAATGGACCAGCGGCCATCCCAAGTGATTGTTTGCGTGTAGTAGGGGAATTCGAGCAGTGCCACGAAAGACCTCCATCGAGCGCTACCGGAACATCGGTATCATGGCCCATATTGATGCGGGAAAGACCACCACCACCGAGCGCATTCTCTATTACACGGGCATTTCCCATAAACTCGGGGAAGTGCATGACGGTGCAGCGGTAATGGACTGGATGGTCCAGGAGCAGGAGCGGGGCATCACCATTACCTCGGCGGCGACCACGTGCTTCTGGCACGGTATGGATGGCCAATATCCAGAGCATCGGATCAACATCATCGACACACCGGGACACGTCGATTTTACCATTGAGGTCGAGCGCTCGCTGCGCGTGCTGGACGGGTCGTGCGCGGTGTTTTGCGCCGTGGGTGGCGTGGAGCCGCAGTCCGAGACGGTCTGGCGCCAAGCAAATCGATACCGTGTGCCGCGGCTGGGCTTCGTCAACAAGATGGATCGGCCGGGCGCCAATTTTAAGAGGGTGGTAGAGCAGATTCGAGGGCGGCTCAAGGCCAATCCGGTGCCCGTGCAGCTACCGATAGGCGCCGAGGATAATTTCGAAGGAGTGGTGGATCTGCTGAAGATGCGCGCCATTTACTGGGACGAGGCGACTGCCGGTATGCGTTACGAGGAGCGCGAGATTCCCGTGCCGATGCAGGCCGACTGCGCGCAATGGCGCGAGCGGCTGTTGGAGGCCGCCGCCGAGGCCAACGAAGAGCTGACGGAACGCTACCTGGAAGAGGGTGAACTGAGCACTGAAGAGATAAAACGAGGGCTGCGGCAGCGCACCTTGAATAATGAGGTGGTGCCGATCTTGTGCGGTTCGGCATTTAAGAATAAGGGTGTGCAAGCGTTGCTCGATGCGGTCATCGATTATTTGCCGTCGCCGGTGGACGTGCCGCCCATCAAGGGTGTGGCCGAGACAGCCCGGGGGGATGGCGGCGCAGAGGAGCGCCCTCCCTCCGACGATGCGCCGTTTGCAGCCCTCGCCTTCAAGATTGCGACCGATCCTTTTGTCGGATCGCTCACGTTCTTTCGCGTCTATTCGGGCACCTTGAGTGCGGGCGATACCGTCTACAACCCGCTCAAGCAGAAAAAGGAGCGCATTGGCCGCATTTTGCAGATGCATGCCAACAGCCGAGAGGAGCTCAAAGAGGTCCGTGCGGGGGACATCGCCGCCGGTGTCGGGTTGAAGGATGTCACGACGGGCGATACCTTGAGCGATTTACGAGACGTCATCACGCTGGAGCGCATCGAATTCCCAGCGCCGGTTATTTCGGTTGCGGTCGAGCCCAAGACTAAGGCGGACCAGGAAAAGATGGGGATGGCGCTCGGTAAGCTTGCCCATGAGGATCCCTCCTTCCGGGTGATAACCGACCAGGAGTCGGGCCAAACCATTATCTCCGGAATGGGCGAGCTGCATCTCGAAATCATCGTTGATCGGCTTCGCCGCGAATTCAAGGTGGAAGCGAACGTCGGTAAGCCGCAGGTCGCCTACCGCGAGACGATTCGCACCATGGTGGAGCAAGAAGGGAAGTTTGTCCGGCAAAGCGGCGGTCGAGGACAATACGGCCATGTGTGGCTGCGCTTGGAGCCGATGGAGGCGGGTTGCGGTTATGAATTTGTGGATGCCATCGTCGGCGGACATATTCCGCGGGAGTACATTCCGGCGGTGGATAAGGGGGTGCGCGAGCAGATGGAAAACGGGGTGCTGGCCGGTTATCCCGTGGTCGATGTGCGCGTGACGCTGTTCGAGGGCTCTTATCACGATGTGGATTCCAGCGAGATGGCCTTTAAAGTGGCCGGATCGATGGCTTTCAGGGAAGGGGCACGGCGTGCCAAGGCGAGTCTTTTGGAACCTATCATGAACGTCGAGACGGTCACTCCGGATGAATACATGGGCGATGTGATGGGCGATTTGAACCGGCGGCGGGGCACCATTCAAGGTATGGAAGACACCCCGGCCGGTAAGGCCGTCCGAGCCGAAGTGCCTCTCGGTGAGATGTTTGGGTATGCCACGCATTTGCGCTCGATGACGCAAGGGCGCGCCACCTACACGATGGAATTTGTGAAGTATGCGGAGGCGCCTGCCAGTATCGCGGAATCGGTCATCAAGAAGCAGCAGTAGCGCCGCCGCATTGGGCTGCGGGTTTATTCACAACCTCTGAGAAGCTGTTTTAAAAATGTCGCGAGTGCCGGCAGAGCAAGGCACAGGGCGGCGACGAAATCGAGCGAAACGACCGATGTTCAATGGTTGTCAGGGGACTCCGTAGGGGTGAGTTCCAAGGCCAGGGCGAGCAATACCGCGGTGCGCGTGGCGTTCATCAGAAGGGTGGGCCGCCCTGCAACGCCGCCACGGCAAACGCAGTAGTTTTTAGAATAGCCTCTCAGAACGAGAGCGAATACAGCTTGATTGGAATAGCGATGGAGAAACAGCGCATTCGAATTCGCCTTAAGGCCTTCGATCACCGGTTGATCGATCAGTCGGCCCAAGAGATCGTAGAGACAGCGAGGCGTACGGGTGCTCAGGTGCGGGGACCCATTCCCTTACCGACACGCAACGAGCGTTTCACCGTGTTGATCTCGCCTCATGTCAACAAGGATGCTCGAGATCAGTATGAGATCCGTACCCACAAGCGCTTGCTCGATATCGTGAATCCCACCGACAAAACCGTGGATGCGTTGATGAAGCTCGATCTCGCGGCCGGGGTGGATGTGCAGATCAAGTTGACCTAGATGACCCGCCTGAGAAGACACGGTCGCATGTCAAGCCAATCGATACAAGCCCTTTGGGGTGGTAAGGAGGGACGCTGAGATGCCAATCGGCGTGGTCGGCCGCAAGTGCGGAATGACGCGAATATTCACTGAGGAAGGGCATTCCATCCCGGTAACCGTTATCCACGTGGAGTCCAACCGGATCAGCCAAGTGAAGCACGTAGACCGTGATGGCTATCGGGCGGTCCAGGTGACTACCGGCGAGCGGCGTCCAACGCGGGTCAGCAAACCCCTAGCGGGGCACTTTGCCAAGGCCGGCGTGGCTGCGGGTCGAGGGCTTTGGGAATTTCGTCTCGCCGAGGGCGAAGGTGCGGATCTCGCAGCAGGCCAGGAACTGGGCGTGACCCGGTTTGCTGCGGGCCAGAAGATCGACGCCCGGGGGATTACCGTGGGCAAGGGCTACGCCGGTACCGTCAAACGCCACCATTTCAGGACCCAGGATGCCACTCACGGTAACTCGCTATCCCATCGTGCTCCGGGCTCCATCGGGCAGAATCAAACGCCGGGGCGTGTTTTTAAAGGTAAACGCATGGCCGGACAGCTGGGGAACAAGCAGCGTACGGTGCATAACTTGGAAGTGATCCGGGTAGACGAAGCCCGTGACTTGATTCTCGTCAGGGGCGCAGTACCGGGGCCGAAAGGTGGCGACGTCATCCTGAGGCCCGCCGTGAAGGCGCGCCAGGAGAAGGGATGATGGAGCTTGCGGTACGCAACGAGACGGGCGGCGACGTGTCGGTGATCGAGGTCAATGATGCGGTATTCGGCACACGCTTCAACGAGGCGCTCATTCATCAGGTAATTACAGCCTATCTCTCGGCGGGTCGCGCTGGCACACGGGCGCAAAAAAGCCGAGGCGAGGTGAGTGGTGGCGGGCGTAAACCGTGGCGCCAGAAGGGGCTTGGCCGTGCTCGGGCCGGTAGCATTCGCAGCCCTCTGTGGCGCGGTGGCGGTG
Source organism: Gammaproteobacteria bacterium (assembly GCA_018224385.1). Classification (GTDB taxonomy): domain Bacteria; phylum Pseudomonadota; class Gammaproteobacteria; order HK1; family HK1; genus JAGTVB01. The sequence continues at coordinate 9,375 of JAGTVB010000375.1, read as the reverse complement.
TGACCTTTGCGGCGCGCCCCGCGCACTATGAGCAGAAGGTCAACCGCAAAATGTATCGATCGGCGCTGCGGTCGATCTTATCGGAACTCGTGCGCCAGCAGCGCCTGCTCCTCGTGGACGAGTTCTCAGTCACGCTCCCCAAGACCCGGGAGTTGGTGGAGCGGTTAAAAAAATTTGAATTGGGTAAGGTGCTTATCTTGGTCGATGGCACCGATGAGAATTTGCAGTTGGCTTCCCGTAACCTTGACTGGGTTGAGGTCTATGAGGCGTCGCGGGTCGATCCCGTGAGGCTCATTGCCTTTGATCAGGTGCTGCTTACGGTGCCCGCCTTAAAGCAACTAGAGGACCGGGTTCGATGAATGAGCGGCGTCTGATGCAACTGTTGTTGGCACCCCACATTTCGGAGAAGGGTACCCGCATTGCCGATGCCTATCGACAGGTCGCATTCAAAGTAATGCGCTCTGCGCGCAAGCCGGACATCAGGCGAGCGGTGGAGCATATGTTTAATGTCGAGGTACAGCGGGTTCATGTCATTAACGTGAAGGGTAAGCGTAAGTCTTTTGCCAAGAGGCCGGGGCGGCGGCCGGACTGGAAGAAGGCCTATGTCACTCTGAAGCCGGGCCATGACATCGACTTTCTGGGTGGTGATTAGGAATCGAGGATAGGTTATGGCGCTCGTTAAGGCAAAACCAACATCACCGGGTCGTCGGGCCGTTGTCAAAGTGGTGACCCCGGGGTTGCATCGGGGGGATCCGCACCGCGCCTTGCTCGAAAAGAAGACAAAAACCGGTGGACGTAATAGTGGCGGGCGCATAACCGTGCGCCATCAAGGTGGCGGCCATAAACAGCGCTACCGCATTATTGATTTTAAACGCACTAAAGATGGCGTCCCGGGACGCGTCAAGCGTATCGAGTATGATCCAAACCGCACCGCGCACATTGCCTTGGTTGCCTACGCGGATGGGGAATACCTCTATATGATCGCGGCCAAAGGGCTCGCCCCGGGAAGTGAAGTGATGTCGGGGACCGGGGCACCGATACGCGAAGGCAATTGCCTGCCGTTGCGTAGCATTCCCGTGGGCAGCACTGTCCACTGTGTGGAGATGCAGCCGGGGAAGGGGGCGCAATTGGCACGCAGTGCGGGCGCCAGCGTGCAAGTGGTGGCCCGTGAAGGGGCCTTTGCGAGTCTTCGTCTGCGCTCCGGCGAGCTTCGAAAGGTACCGATCGACTGTCGTGCGACGATTGGCGAGGTGAGTAATGCGGAGCACGCGCTGCGCTCCTTGGGAAAGGCTGGCGCCAAACGCTGGCGTGGAATTCGACCCACGGTGCGCGGTGTTGCCATGAACCCGGTCGACCATCCGCACGGCGGGGGTGAGGGTAGAACTTCGGGCGGGCGCCATCCGGTCTCGCCTTGGGGGATGCCGACCAAGGGTCACAAGACCAGGCGCAACAAGCGCACCGACAACTTCATCGTGCGCAGAGGAAAGCGACGTTAGAGGTATTTTAAAACTCCAGCGAGCGCCGGCAGCGCAAGGCGACGGTGGTGATCTACCGCAGCAGTGTCCAACGGGAGTACAGGAGGATTGCGAACCGCCGCGCAGCACCGCTAGGGCACGCGCCGCCGGTTTTAAGACATCCGCTGAGTCATGCAGAGAACGGGATGGGAGTGAGCAATGCCGCGTTCAGTGAAGAAGGGCCCATTCGTCGATAATCATCTCTCGAAGAAGATCGACGAAGCACGCGCTTCGAACAGTAAACGACCAATCAAGACATGGTCGCGACGTTCCATGATTGTGCCCGACATGGTTGGTTACACCATTGCTGTTCATAATGGGCGACAGCACGTTCCTGTTCTTGTCACGGAAAACATGGTTGGCCACAAGCTGGGAGAGTTTGCCCCAACGCGCACGTTCCGAAGCCACGTCGGGGATCGGAAGACAAGAAGGTAGGACAGCTTTGATGGAAACTCGGGCAAGGCTCAGATACGCCAGGTTATCGCCTCAAAAAGCGCGGCTGGTCGCGGATCAGGTTCGTGGGCTTCCGGTGGAGAAGGCGGTCAGCCTGCTGCGGTTCAGCAATAAGAAAGCCGCCGGCATCATTCGCAAGGTGCTCGAGTCAGCGATTGCCAACGCTGAACACAATGAGGGTGCCGATATCGACGAGTTACGGGTTGCCGGTGTTCAGGTCGATCAGGGACCTATGTACAAGCGGCTGCGACCGCGTGCGCGCGGTCGCGCCAACCGCATCATGAAACGGACTAGTCACATTACAATCCGGGTGTCGGATAACTGATCGAGGCCAAGATGGGTCAAAAAGTTCATCCCGTGGGAATGCGTTTGGGGATCGTCAAGGATTGGAGTTCGATCTGGTATGCCGATCGTAAAGACTACGCGGACTACCTGAATACAGACCTCAGGGTCCGCGACTTTCTGCACAAAAGGCTGGCGCACGCCTCGGTCAGCCGCATTGAAGTGCAAAGGCCGGCCAAGAATGTTCGCATCATCATTCATACGGCCCGCCCCGGCATTGTGATTGGAAAGAAGGGCCAGGATATAGAGGCGCTCCGCAAGGAGATCGCTGAAATGGTGGGAGTGCCGGTCCACATCGGTGTTGAAGAAATCCGTAAACCGGAGCTGGACGCCTTGTTAGTGGCGGAAAGCGTTGCCAATCAACTCAAGCGACGGATCATGTTCCGCCGGGCGATGAAGCGCGCCGTCAGTAACGCCATGCGTCTCGGAGCGCAAGGCATCAAGGTGCAGGTCGCCGGGCGCTTGGGTGGTGCTGAAATTGCGCGTTCGGAGTGGTACCGAGAGGGGCGCGTGCCTTTACACACGTTGCGTGCGGACATCGATTATGGCTTTGCAGAAGCAAAGACAACCTATGGCGTGATCGGTGTAAAGGTATGGATTTTCAAGGGCGAGATCTTTGAGCGCGAGGAGCGGCTCGAAGGCGCGGATGTCGAGAAAGCGCAGGCAAGCTAACGGGGCCACATCATGCTTCAGCCTAAACGCACGCGGTATCGTAAACAGCAAAAGGGCAAGAATCGCGGGCTTGCTACGGTGGGCAACAAAGTAAGCTTTGGCGAATATGGGCTCAAGGCGGTCACGCGTGGCCGTATTACGGCCCGGCAGATCGAGGCAGCTCGAAGAGCGATTACCCGCGAGGTCAAGCGCGGCGCCAAGGTCTGGATAAGAATCTTTCCGGACAAACCGATCACCAAGAAGCCCCTCGAGGTGCGGCAAGGGAAAGGGAAAGGCAATGTGGAATATTGGGTTGCTTTGATTCAGCCTGGGCGCATGCTGTACGAAATTCAGGGTGTCGACGAGGGCCTGGCGCGGGAGGCATTCCGTCTGGCGGCGGCAAAGCTGCCGGTGTTGACCACGTTTGAACGACGCTCGGTGATGTGATGAAAGCCAAGGAATTACGCCAGAAAAAAGGTGAGGAGTTGCGCCAGGAGCTGTTGGAACTCACCCGCGAGGCATTTAACCTGCGCATGCAGCGGGCTACCGGGCAGCAGCCACGTCCCAGCCAATTCAAGGCCGTACGCCGCGACATCGCGCGGATCAATACCGTGCTTGCCGAGCGTAACGAGGATCGCTCATGAATGAGACCGAGAGTAAACCGCGTACGCTAATCGGGCGCGTGATCAGCAGTCGGATGGATAAGACCGTGACAGTCCTGGTTGAACGCAGGATTAAGCACCCTGTTTATAAGAAATACCTTCGGCGTTCGACCAAGTTACATGTGCACGATGAAGGAAACACGTGTAATGACGGAGACGTCGTGAGCGTTGAGCCGTGTCGGCCGTTGTCCAAGACCAAAGCATGGCGTTTGCAGAGCATTTTGGAGCGCGCGCGTTGAGCGCAATCGACTTGGCGATCGTTTGCTGCGGTCCTGGGCGTCGTCTTGACTGCGGTTCGGTTCCCGCAGCTGGTGGAGATCGAGCATGATTCAAATGCAGACGATGTTGGATGCGGCGGATAACAGTGGCGCGCGAAGGCTGATGTGTATCAAGGTGCTGGGGGGTTCCCAGCGCCGGTTCGCGGGCATTGGGGACGTGATTCGGGTGACCGTCAAGGAAGCCATTCCGCGTGGCAAGGTGAAAAAGGGTGAGGTCTATAATGCCGTGGTGGTGCGCACGCGCAAGGGCGTCAGACGCTCAGACGGGTCGTTGGTGCGCTTCGATCGCAACGCGGCGGTATTGCTCAGCAATCAACTACAGCCCATTGGCACGCGTATTTTTGGTCCCGTGACGCGAGAGTTGCGTGGCGAGCAGTTCATGAAGATCATTTCGTTGGCACCTGAGGTCCTGTAGAAATGGCAATGGCGAGAGTGCGCAAGGGCGACGAGGTCTTGGTGATGGCGGGCAAGGACCGGGGCAAACGTGGCCTTGTTCTGCAGGTGAAGTCCGATAATCGCCTCGTGGTGGAGGGCGTGAACCTAGTGAAGCGTCACACCAAACCCAATCCACGCAGTGGTACCCCGGGTGGCATCGTCGATATGGAAAAGCCCATCCATAGCTCCAATGTGCTGCTTTATAATGCGGCTACCGGAAAAGGCGAGCGGATAGGCGTTCGTTATTTGGAGGATGGGCGCAAGGTTAGGTACTTCAAGTCGACCGGCGAAGTGGTGGACATCTGAAGGGCGGCGGTGGATGGAAGATCTGTTCGGGGCAGTGCCCGCAACTGGGAACAGCACGGGTCTCCGGCAGTAACCTAAAAGATTGTGGTGGATAGTGAGCCGCCGCGCAGCGCCGCTGTGGCGAGCGCCGCAGGTTTTAAGACATCATCTTAGCGACATGAAGTGGGCCGGCTGAGGCATGGGAACAAACGTGCCTAACGGTTATCTCCAGATTGATAGCGATAACTAGACGGATTGCGTATGAAAAGGCTGCAGGAATTTTACCGCGATACGATCGTTACGCAGCTGATGGAGCGGTTTGCTTACTCAAGCGTCATGCAGGTGCCGGCGGTGACCAAGATCACTCTGAACATGGGCGTTGGCGAGGCGATCGGCGATAAAAAGGTTCTCGACAATGCGGTCGATGATTTGGCCCGGATCTGCGGACAAAAAGCGATTATTACGAAAGCGCGCAAGTCCGTGGCGGCATTTAAGATCCGCCAGGGTTGGGCCATTGGATGTAAGGTGACGCTGCGCCGAGATCGGATGTATGAGTTCTTGGATCGCCTGATCAACATCGCGATTCCACGCATTCGGGATTTTCGGGGCCTGAGCCCGCGCTCGTTCGATGGGCGAGGCAACTATAACCTTGGGATCCGGGAACAGATCATCTTTCCGGAGATCGATTATGATCGCGTGGATGCGATCCGTGGATTGGATGTTGCGATAACGACGAGCGCGCGATCGGACGAGGAAGCGCGCGCCCTGCTCGAAGCGTTCAATTTCCCTTTTCGACGCTCCTAAGCCTCAAAGGTGAAGCATGGCGAAACTCTCTTTGATAAACCGAGAGGAGAAACGGGTAAAGCTCGTAAAGCGATATCAAGAACAGCGGGCTTTACTGAAGAAAATATCCTTGGATCCTAACTTGAGCTTGGAAGAACGGTGGGCGGCTCGGCGTAAACTGAATGCTTTACCCCGCAATTCATCCGCGGTCAGGTTGCGCAATCGGTGTCGGCTTACCGGCCGCCCGAGGGGCTATTACCGCAAGTTTGGCCTTGGGCGAAACATGCTGAGGGAAAAGGCGATGCGCGGCGATGTTCCCGGGCTGGTAAAGGCAAGTTGGTAGCCGCGGCTTGAAAACCGGTTGCGCTTGCTCCTAACCGCATTGCGCGCCGGGACAGGGCGGTTCGTTGCCTCCGTGTGCCTTGCGACGCCGGCGCTCGCGAACTTTCTAAAGTCGCTTCTTAAAGATTGAGGCGCTGTTTTTTGTTAAGCAGTGCTCGGGGCCATTAGCCGCCAACAAGTGGTTGTAAACATGTCATGAGCCTACAAGATCCCGTTGCAGATATGCTGACCCGGATCCGTAACGGTCAACGGGCCGGAAAAGTGGTCGTTACCGTCCCTTCATCATCAGCGAAGGTGGCGATAGCGCAGGTCCTAAAAGACGAAGGTTACATCAAGGATTTTGCGGTGGATGAAGCCACCGGGAAAGCACAGCTTTCTATTGTGCTTCGTTACCACAACGGTCAGCCGGTTATCGACCGTATTGAGCGGGTCAGTCGACCAAGCCTGCGGGTGTACAAAGGTAAGAACGATTTGCCGACGGTAATGGGCGGGCTGGGAATTGCCATTGTATCGACGTCCCGCGGCGTCATGACGGAGCGCGCGGCCCGCGCAGTCGGGCACGGTGGCGAAGTGGTTTGCATTGTCGCGTAAGTTAGGTGGCCGGTAATGTCCAGAATTGCCAAGTATCCCGTCGGTATCCCTGAAGGCGTTCAGGTGAGCCTCGACCAACAATCGATTAGCGTGCAGGGCAGCAAAGGCACGCTGCAGCATCAGATTCATCGGGGTGTGCACGTGAGTCGGCGCGATGACAACCTACTTACCTTTACCCCGCGGGACGAGGTTCCCAATGCGGACGCATTGGCGGGCACCACCCGTGCGGTCATACAGAACATGGTCACGGGAGTGAGCCAGGGATTCGAGAGACGGCTTGAGTTGGTGGGCGTCGGCTATCGTGCGCAAGTGAAGGACGGCGTGCTGCTCCTGTCGCTTGGTTACTCACATCCTGTGGAGTTTCGGCCACCCCAAGGAGTTGCCGTCGAGGCGCCGACGCAAACGGAAATTGTTGTAAAAGGTATCGATAAGCAGCAGGTTGGGCAGGTAGCCGCGACCATTCGCAGCTTTCGCCCCCCAGAGCCCTACAAAGGTAAAGGGGTCCGCTTCGCTGGAGAGGCGGTCGTGCGCAAGGTGGCAAAGAAGAAGTAGGACGGGGCCCATGGACAATAAGACGATGCGCTTGCGCCGTGCCCGGCGTACCCGGGCGAAGCTTAGACTGTTGGGTAGGCCTCGCCTGTGTGTCTACCGAACGCCGCGCCATGTTTATGCCCAGATCATTGCGCCGCAGGGCGACCGGGTGCTAGCCAGTGCCTCGACCCTCGAGCCGGACATCAAAGCGCGGATCAAGAACGGCGGCAACGTGGAGGCGGCCTCGGTAGTAGGTGAGATGATCGCCGAGCGCGCGCGGCTCGCGGGTGTGACGCGGGTAGGATTCGATCGATCGGGTTTCAAGTATCACGGACGGGTGAAAGCGCTCGCGGACGCAGGCCGTGCTCACGGATTGGAATTCTAACAACGAGAGCATTCTGAGACAGAGAGTGCTTTCGCACGCAACTTGCTTTTGCCCGGGCATTTTCTGGGTAAGCGCAGATGAGGAAGGGCAAAGATGGCGAACGGTGTGGAACGTAAAGATCAAAGCGAGTTTATTGAGAAGCTGGTCGCTGTCAATAGGGTTGCCAAAGTGGTGAAAGGCGGCCGCCAATTCGGCTTTACGGCGCTAACGGTGGTGGGTGACGGTAGCGGGCGTGTGGGATTCGGCCGGGGCAAGGCACGGGAAGTACCGGCCGCGATTCAGAAGGCGATGGAGAGCGGGCGTAGGAACCTGGTCCGGGTGCCGCTGAAGGGCTCGACGTTGCAGTACGCGACCACGGCCCGCCATGGTGCTGCGACGGTCTACATGCAGCCGGCTTCCGAAGGCACGGGCATTATTGCGGGGGGCGCCATGCGTGCCGTGTTCGAGGTGCTCGGAGTACGTGACGTGCTTGCGAAATGTATCGGCTCGAGCAACCCCATCAATGTCGTTCGGGCAACCATCAAGGGGCTTGCTGGGATCGCTGATCCGGAGGCGATCGCCGCAAAGCGCGGCAAGACGGTCAGCGAGATTTTGGGACAATAGATGAACACGAACGCTACCCAACAAGGCCAGCTACAAGTTACATTGGTGCGAAGTTTGCTTGGAAGGCCGGCCACCCATCAAGCCTGCGCTCGGGGGCTCGGGCTTCGGCGCATACGACACACCGTGCGGGTAGAAGACAATCCGTGTACGCGCGGCATGATCAAAAAGATCGCCTATATGCTTCAAGTAGAAGAAGGATAAAGGCATGCGTCTCAATACCTTGAAACCTGGGCCCGGCGCAAAGCATACGCGCAAGCGGCTGGGGCGTGGAGTGGGCTCTGGCGCCGGCAAGACTTGCGGTCGAGGGCACAAGGGGCAGCGATCGCGAGCCGGAGGAGGGGCCGCTCGAGGCTTCGAAGGCGGGCAGATGCCCTTGCAACGGCGTTTGCCAAAGTATGGGTTTCATTCCCAGAAAGCCAAGACCCGAGGCGAAGTGCGCTTGGACGTGTTGGCGCGGCTGGCAACCTCCGCGGACAGTCCCATCGACCTTGCGACCATCAAAGCGCACAAGCTTGTCGACCAGCGTGTACTTCGGGTGAAGGTGATCGCTTCAGGCGCTTTGGACGCGTCCCTTGTCCTTCGAGGACTGGCGGTTACCCGCGGTGCTCGCGCCGCCATCGAAGCGGCCGGTGGTCGTGTTGAGGACTGAATGCAAAGACGCAGTTCCAAAGGTGCGCTGACCAATACGGGGCTTGCACCCTCGGTCGAGCTAAAGCAGCGTTTGCTCTTTGTGCTCGGTGCCTTGGTGGTGTTTCGTGTCGGCTCCTTTATACCGGTTCCCGGAATCGATCCGGTGGCTCTCGATATCCTGTTCAATCAGCATCGAGGCACTATATTGGACATGTTTAACATGTTCTCCGGCGGTTCCTTGGGGCGATTTTCGATATTCGCTATCGGCATCATGCCGTATATATCGGCAGCGATCATCATGCAGCTGTTGACGGTGGTGCATCCCAAGCTCGAGCAGCTGAAGAAGGAAGGGGAATCTGGCCGGCGCAAAATCACCCAGTACACCCGCTACGGGACGGTGTTTTTGGCGACTTTCCAAGCGCTGGGGGTGGCGATTGCGCTTGAGAGCCAGCAAGCCGGCGGCCTGGCCGTGGTCATCGATCCGGGCCTTGCCTTTCGAATAACGGCGGTCGTGACGTTGGTGACCGGAACGATATTTCTCATGTGGCTGGGCGAGCAGGTAACCGAGCGGGGAATTGGCAACGGCATCTCGATTATCATTTTCGCTGGCATCGTTGCCGGTCTGCCATCGGCGATTGGGGGCACCTTGGAGCTCGGTCGTACCGGTGAAATCCACGTGTTGATGATGTTTCTGCTGCTGGCGATTGCTTTGGGCGTTACTGGGTTTGTGGTGTTCGTCGAACGGGGCCAGCGGCGCATAACGGTGAATTATGCCAAGCGACAGGTGGGACGTAAGCTGTATGCAGGACAAAGCAGTCATCTGCCACTCAAGCTCAACATGGCGGGGGTCATTCCGCCAATTTTCGCCTCGAGCATTATCTTGTTCCCTG
>JAGTVB010000374.1 GCA_018224385.1 Gammaproteobacteria bacterium | reverse complement strand
CCGAGGCCGTCAAGGTCGCCAACATGGAGCTGGTCAAGAGAAAGTTCTTGAATGGCCGCCACGCGCTACCCTTCGTCCCCGCAGTCGAGGCTGCCACTTCCTGAAGACGAAACGGGCGGGGCCAAGTGGTTGCGGCGGAAAATACCATCTTTATCAGATGTTCCCTGAGCGGAGTTAATGAAAGTCATTGTCAACCTATTGATATTAAGCAGCGTTTCGTCTTGAGGTGAGTTTTTTCTTAGTGGCTACTTTGGCGCCCTTGCTTGGCAAGTAGGAGGGCAGTTTGACACGGGCCGCTTCCAGGAGTTGTCGACTGAGATCGCGGGGCTCGGGGATTCGGTGATAGGAACCTTGTCCTTCAATGGAAACTTCAGTGACGCATAAGGCATTCAGTTCTTTGAGCCCTTCTTGCACAGTGAGGTTAATGGATTGCCAGCAAGAAGCTAATTCCTTGACAATTCGGTAGGCCATCATCACGACCAGGGCATGACCGCGGGTCCGATCCGCCAGCCTGACGTGGATGGGTCGCATTTCTAATTGCACGGTCTTGCTGGTGCGAAACGCCCATTCCACCAGGGCAAGATCCTTGTAGCGATCATGAACGAGCTCCTTGCAGGCGGCGGCTGTAGAAAGGTCTGTTTTTAACACATAACAGCCATCCAGTTTTGCGGTTTCTTGGAGTTTTTCATTGTCTTTTAACAAAAAAATTGTGCGTTCTTGCGAGCTGACAATAACCCAATTGTCGATCTTGAGTTTCTGACTCTTGCGCTCGATTTGGCGCCGGGCGACGTCGAGTCGGGCACGTGGGTGTTCCTGCAAATAGCGGTTTTGTTGGTCGACAGTCTGACGAAGGGCTTGGTATTTGTCGTCCCGGTTTCGTTTTGTTTCCTCGGCTCGCGAGGGGTTCCTTCGTAACACATAGCGCAGGTCCTCTTCTACTTGGACTTCGGCCAGCACTTGATCAAATAGCCCAATTTGAATGTCTCCCTGCGCAAGAAGTTTCTCTATCTGGGGTTTGGTAATCGCTGTGATGTAATGAAACTCAGGGTCTTTGTAGGCTTTAAGCGCCTCGATCTGCGGCCCCTTGATCATGCCGCGGTCCCCGACGAACGTCACGGCGCCACCGCCGAAGCGCTCAGCCACTTTCGACACTTGAGAAACAAAGGTCTGGGTATCGGGGGTATTGCCCTTAAAGACCTCGATCGAAAGCGGTGTTCCTTCGCGGTCACACAAAAGCCCCAGTACGATTTGTCGTTTTCCTTTTTTGCCATCTCGGTTATAGCCAAACGCCGCCAGCTGATTTTTTTCTCCTTCCAGATAACTGCTGGTCACATCGTACAGAAAAAGCGCCGTGCTTTGAGCGTCACGGGTTTTGCGGAAAAGCTTGTTTTCGATCTCGACCTGATGGGCCTTGAGCCAATCGAGATTAGCGTACAGATGCTCCTCATGGAAAGACTCTAAGTCCAGCACGTCGCAGGCCGCATGATGACTCGCCAGGCGCACCGCAGACAGACGTGAACCCTGGTCAATGACCCGGGCGATGACTTGCCATAAAGCCAGTTTGCCTTCTCGTGAAGGGCCCAGTGTGGGGGCAATCCCCAATCGACGAGCCACTTGGTAAACCAACCACACGGCCCCCACGGATGGCCCTTGTTGCACAGTCAGGGCCTGCTCGACTGATCCCACCTGGGCTAGGTCGTGCTTATGGCGTAATGCCAATTGAATCGCCGCGATCTCTTTGTCCGAACACGCACTGAGGTTGGCAATGGTCCGCTTTTTCACCTGGGCGTTCACCCGATAGGATTCACGCAGCAAGACCCGCTGATAAGTTCGGCCGTTGCGTTGCAGAGTCGAGATATCCAGGTACATGAGTGTCCCGGGCTGGCATACACAAGTTAGTGACTATAAATATAACGCATAACACCATTAACATCAATTAGTTGATGCTTTATATTAGTGACCACACATTCGGTAAACACACACTAACAGATTGATTTTGTTGATAATTATCTGGATCCGGTCAGGGAACATCCGTTGAGAAGCTCGCCTGTGTGTTAAACGACGGCACGGTGCTGGAGCTTGGCACCCAAGGCTATGTGGTCGGCGAGGACGGCAAGGCGGGGCTTCGGGGACGGGTGGTCTCCAAGCAAGGCCGGCTCATTGCGCTCTCGCTCGTCTCGGGGGTCGCCAGCGGCATTGGGGATGCCGTCTCCCAGTCTTTCACCTCGATTGCCACCAATCCGCTTGGCAGCGTGCAGACGGTCAACCCCGAGGCTATCGCCCAGTACGGTGTCGCCCAAGGGTTTGCCAAGGCACTCGATCGTATCGCCGAGTGGTACCTCGATCGCGCCAACGAAATCTACCCCGTCATCGAGGTGGACTCGGGCCGGGTGGTGGAGGTGGTGCTGACCGACGGACTGGATTTCGGCGTGGATCTCTTTAACCAGGCGCGGAGGTGAGCGCGTGAGGATACGATTGAACAGGATCAGGGTAGCCGCACAGCCCATTTCGCTGCTGGTCGTAGGGGCGCTCGCACTCTCCGGCTGTGGCAATCCCAAGTACGCCTGCGGCGTGCCGGAGGGGCTTGGCTGCACACCGCTTGCGACGGTCTACGATCGGGCCGCGTCGGGGGCACTGACACGGCAACCGGCCCGGGCGGATCCCGAGAATGCGCCGTCCAATCGGGACAGGGCATCGGCGCCCGCACTCGCTACCACCGGTGCGCCCGTTCTCGAGAGTATTGAGCCCGGCAACCCCATTCTTACTCGCCCGCGGCAGGTGCGGGTATGGGTCAACCGCTGGGAGGACGGGGCAGGCGATCTGCACGACGAGACCTATCTCTATCTCCGGCTCGATCCGGGGCGCTGGGTGTTCATTGACGATCCCAAACCGGAGGCGGTCGATGGAACAGATCGCGCGCCTTAAGGCGCGCCTTTCCGAAGCCCTTCGCCGGGGAATCGAGGCGCCGCCACCCGGGGCGGCCTATGCGGCGGGGGCATTGCCGCCTTCGCTCCAAGCGGCGCGCACGCTCGCGGCGGAGCATCAGCTGGCCGCCTTGCTGCCTTACGAAGCCTACGATCCCGAGACCCAGCTTTTCTACAACGCTGAAAGTCTCGGCTTTGTGCTCGAAGCCGCGCCTGCGGTGGGGCTCACCGAAGAACGGCTCAACGTCCTTTCCGGTCTCTTCACCCAGGGGTTGAAACCGGGCACCGTGCTGCAAATCATGCTCTACGGCTCGCCGGACGTGCGGCCGCTGCTCCAACGCTGGGCGAGCGCACGGGAGGCGACCGGCAACGCCGTATTCCGGTTCCTGGCCAAACAACGGGTCGAGTACCTCAAGCGCGGCAATTGGCGATCGCTGCTTTCCGACCAGCCGCTGCTGCTGCGTGACTTTCGGCTGTTCGTGAGCTTGACCCGAGCACTGCCCGCCGGGGGCACGGCGCTCGAAGCCGAGGGGCTGCAGCGCACCCGGGAGATGGTGCGCGGCACCCTCGCCTCCGCCGGCATCCCCACCGAGCCGCTCGACGCCGAGGCGCT
>JAGTVB010000373.1 GCA_018224385.1 Gammaproteobacteria bacterium | reverse complement strand
TTGCGGTCTTCCGTTAACCTGCGCACACCGCCCCAGAACTCGCAGGTGGCGCATTTTCCCTCGGTGGACGCATCCATTTCATAGAAGTTATCGCTCGAGGCGGGCGCGTCGGCGGCCTGGGCACTGAGCAGCGTGCCGCCGAGCAGTCCCCCGGCAATCAATTGACCGGTGCGGCAGATGAATCGGCGGCGTTCTGTGGTCTGTTGCATGTTGTCACTCTCCCTGAGTGGTTACGTTGGGTACCCGCATACGGGGGCTGAAGCTTACCTCGAAATCGCTTGCCCGTCACCTGCCGCTGCAGTCTGCGGCCCCGCTTTTTAAGACCGATTCGGCAATCCGCGCAAAACAAGTATGTGATATGCTACTTATGCTCTAAAGGTGAAAAAGTGCATGGTCATCATTGATTATCCTAGGGTCAGCAAGGCGTGAACATCGATCCGATCCCAACAGCCTCTGCAACCTCGCGTTCCATGTTGGACTCGCTGAGGCAAATCGTGCAGGACGTCAACTCGGCTCCAAATATCCCCGCCGCATTGCACACCGCCGTACGACAAACGCGGCAGGTGCTCGACGTGGATGTCTGTAGCGTCTATTTCACCGAACCGGATCGCCGCCGGCACATCATCGTTGCCACCCAGGGCCTATCGCCCGAGGTCGTCGGGCACGTACAGTTCGGTTTTGGCAAGGGGCTCATCGGGATGGTGGCGGAACGTACCGAGCCGTTAAATCTTGAGTGCGTTCCCGCCCATCTGGATCAAGGGTTTTTGGCTCAGACCGGGGCCGACCCCTACCAGGGCTTTCTCGGCGTACCGGTGACCCATCGTGGCCGCGTGCTGGGCGTGCTGGCGGTAAGGCAGCGCGCCGCGCGGCGTTTCCAGGAGGCTGACGTGGCGTTTTTGGCGACGCTCGCGGCGCAGCTCGGCGGGGCTATTGCCTATGCGAAGATGAGCAGCGACCTGTGCGCGGTGTGCGCACCGCAGGGTGCTGAAGAAGAACGCTATCTCGAAGGTTTGATCGGTGCGTCGGGCGCGGGTATCGGCATCGGGCTGGTGATTTTCCCGCCGAGGGATTTGGCGAGCGTACCGGATCGCCGACCGCTATGTCCGGACCAGGAAGAGGCCGCATTGCGGATGGCTTTGCAGGCATTGGGCGAGGAGCTCGAACAGCTGAAATCCGGGCTTAAAGAGAAACTCCCGGCCGCCGATCGGGCCCTTTTCGACGCCTATGCGATGCTGCTGCAAAGCCCCGAGCTTGTGGAGTCGACGGTGGCGCGTATCCACGCCGGTAATTGGGCCCCGGGAGCGCTGCGCCAGACGATTGAGCTGCACGCGCAGCGTTTCGAACAGCTCGAGGATGCGTACCTGCGCGAGCGCGCTACAGACATTCGCGAGCTCGGCGCGTGCCTGCTGGCGCATCTGCAGCAAGTGGCTGTCAATCCCGTTGAGTATCCGCCGCAGACGGTGCTGGTCGGGTCGCAGATTAGCGCCCTGGATGTCATGCGGGTGCCGCCCGATCGCTTGGTTGGCATGCTGTCGTCCGAGGGTTCTCCGGCCTCCCATGCCACGATTCTGGCACGTTCTCTTGGTGTTCCGGCCATTGTCGGCATGGGCAAGCTTCCCATTGCGCGGCTCGAGGGTCAGGAGCTGCTGGTGAATGGCTATCAGGGGCGCGTCTATATTCGGCCGGGTCCCGTTCTGCGGGGGCGGTTGGAGGGGTTTGTGTGTCAGGAGCGGCTGCTCTCTGCGGAGCTCGAGGCGCTGCGCGAGCTTCCGGCGACGACCTCCGATGGCACGGAGATTTGCCTTTATACCAACGCCGGTTTGCGCTCGGACACGAATGCCTGTTTAGCGGTCGGGGCCTCCGGTATCGGGCTGTACCGAACCGAGCTGCAGTTCATGCTCAATGATCGCTTTCCGACGGAGTCGGAACAAACGGTGCTGTATCGGCAGATTTTAGAAGCCTTGGCGCCCCGTCCCGTGACGCTGCGTACCTTGGATCTGGGGGGGGACAAGCCGTTGTCCTATTTTCCCGTCCAGGAAGCCAACCCCATGCTGGGGTGGAGGGGCATCCGTATGACCCTGGATCACCCAGAGATCTTTTTGACGCAAATTCGAGCCGCCTTGCGCGCGGCGGCAGGTATCGGCAACTTGAGGCTGATGTTTCCGATGATTACGGGGATCCCGGAGGTGGAAGAAACGTTGGCGCTGGTGGATCGCGCCCGTCGGCAGCTGCTGGAAGAAGGGGTTTCGGCGCAACAACCGCCGCTCGGTTTGATGATAGAGGTACCCGCCGCAGTGCATCAGGCGCAGGAGCTGGCGCAACGGGTGGACTTTCTGGCGGTTGGCACCAATGATCTCGCCCAGTATCTCTTAGCCGTCGACCGTGGCAACCGGCAGGTGGCGAGATTATTCGACCCCTTGCATCCCGCCGTGCTGCGCGCCCTGGTGCAGGTCGTCGAAGCCGGGAAGCGCACCGGCAAGCCCGTGAGTGTCTGTGGAGAGGCGGCCGGTGATCCCCTTGCCGCGCTGTTGTTCGTCGGTCTGGGTGTTGCTTGCTTGAGTGTCAGCGCCGCCAACCTTCCTCGGGTGAAGTGGCTCATTCGGAGCATCGAGTGCACTCGCGCTCAGGAACTGGCGAAGGTTGCCTTGGGGTACGATCGGCCGCAGCCCGTGAGGCGCCTGTTAGCGGAGGCACTCAATGATTTCGGCCTCAGCCGGCTCGTCTCTGCGATTGGCAATC
>JAGTVB010000372.1 GCA_018224385.1 Gammaproteobacteria bacterium | reverse complement strand
CAGGTATGGCTCGGCTCCCAGCACCTGTCCAGCCTGCAAAGCCAGCTCGACAGCTTGACCACGCTCTGGGACCGCTTCAGTCACGCCGTGGTCGTCACCGACAACCGGCGGCAAATCCGGTTCGCCAATCGTGCCGCCGAGCGGCTATTCGAAACCGGGGGCATGATCGTTTCCCGAAACGGCGCCCTGCATGGCGGATCTCCAGCCATCGATGCCCGCCTGAATCTGGCCTTCGGATCATTGAACAACCAGCATCGCCACATGATCCGTCTGACGACGAAGGGCCCCCATCCACCGGCTGGCCTGACCGCAACCCTTTTCAGACTGGATTCAGATCAACTTGTGATGATTGTCACAAACCCTGACGAACCAGATCAGGATTTCAGGACCATGCTCCAGCAGTGCTACCAGATGACAGCCACTGAAGCCGATCTGGTCCAGACGATCGTGCAGGGTCAGAGCCTGCGCGACTATTCCGGTGAGCACGAAGTCACCTACGAAACCGCCCGAACCCATCTTAAAAGCGCCATGAAGAAAAATGGATGGCGACGCCAGGGCGAGATGATCAGCGACGTACTGCATACGCTCCTGCCGGCTGGCGCATACGGTTCCGTACCAGGAGAAAGGTCATGAATCGAAACATAGCGCTGAACCCGAACCGATTTCATCAACGCAGGAGAACCCTTGCCCGCGCACTCTACTTGGGCGCACTCCTCCTGTTCTCGCCCTTGCTGGCAGCCGAAGAAGACCAGGACCCGATGCTGCTAGTTCTCAACTGCATCGTTGCCGGCGAGGCAGCCGACGAGTTCGGCGAGATGTTCGGCCTGGCGCCGGGAGAGATGGCGCAAGGCTTTCTCGACTACACCCCGAACGAAACCTACACCGAGTCCGAGCTCGAAGCCTTTCGGTGGCGCAAGCACTTGCCCGCCGAGTGCCCGATGAGCGACGTGCGCGACAAGCGCCTGGCCAATTATGTCGTGGATCAGGTACTTGCCATCGCGGAGCTGACTACAGGGATGCCCGTGACCTGGGAGGACATCGTTGCCGTTGAATCTGCCAATCCCTGCGAGGACGCCAAAGCGCTACTTGACCAGGGAAAGGCCGATGCACTGAAGCCGCGGCTTGCCTTCATCAAAAAGGCAGTCGAAATGCACCATGTGCTGGGAAAAGACGCCGCGCCGGATGGCATGCACGAGCAGGCAATCATCTGGCGTGCCTACTGGGTCGGCCGCTGGCGCGAACGCGAACTCGATCCGGGTGCGCTACAGAACTACCTGGATGCATTCGAAACTTTCCCGGAAGAGACCCAGCGCCACGAAGAGATCACAATCGATACTCCAATGGCCCTTTTTGACGAATCCAGCGATTCCTCCCAACAACGCCTGGAAGCGTTCGGGCCGATAGAGTGGGGAGGCACAGAAGGCCTGGATATGCCCTCCTACATCGGCCGCCAGCAGGTCTGGAATTACATCCTAAGCGGAGACACCAGTTTTCCCATCACCCCGATTGATGTCGACCAAGCCAGAGCCTGGCAGCCCGAAATCATCGACTACCTCGGAGGCCAAAGTCCCGGATCCGAGGAATGCGCTGTAGTTTCCTATCGAACCGCCAGAAATGAAATTAATCGGGTTCTGCGGGGTTCGGTCGGGTTCGTGAATGAAATGCGCAAAGCAAAAAAGATCGCCACAAAAGGTGAGATTGAGTGACAGAAATCCGGCATCGGTGCGCTGTGGCGAGCAGTCACTATTTTAAAAGCTCCGAAATGGTGAGCCTGAAAATCGTAGGTAAAGGAACAAAATTAAGACTTAATATCAAAATGCGAGAACATAATTAACACTGGAGAAATCGATGAAAAATATTAATTACATGATCGCCACCGCAATAATTTGTGCAGGTATTAGCCTGCTTATGCTCACTACCGTGGCACACGCAGCGGACTGTCAAATTGGCGAAGAAAAATGTGGGCCTCGGGGATATGTGATGTACTGCACGCATGTCACTAACGCAAATGCGGGTACGTTTGATACCTGGTGGCAAACAGATTTCAACCGCGAATGCCCCCGACCAAACTACGCCGGTTCAACTATCGGTAATGAGTGTACATATATGGATGAGAAATGTTCCCCCGATGGCTATGTTTTGACTTGCCAAACAACGGGCCGCACGCGCCCACCGCTAAGCTGGCAGAATCTCACGGCGTCTCGCTGTAAATAGTGAAACTTGTCGTTCGATCATAAGCTTTGTAAAAGAAAAAGACGAGCGCCAATAGCCAAAGGTTATTTCCAACCATACGCATAGGAGTAGAGTATGCGATTCACATATTTAAACCTTGTTTTCATTTTTCTATTAATTGCGCCTGCAAGTGTAATTCTAGCGCAATCGAATAAGTCTCCGCATTCAGGTATATATATCAACACTGATGAAAGTAGGGAAGGTGTTATCGGGGAGAACGGCTTCGGTGATCCCTGCTGGGGAAAGGCTGATCTATTACGTCGGGTGGAGGTGTCGTCTCAAGGAAAAGCGTCTGAAAACGATACAATAACAGCAGCTTTATCAATAGAAGTAAAGGAGTGGTTTCGTTGTGGGGCTGATTGGAGGGAGCGTCGTCAGGGTCAACAGTCCAGAGTCGATTGTATCAATGAGCTTGTTCTCCGCCTCGAACCAAGTGGTCGCTTTACAACAATTATGGTTTCTAGTCACTGTAAGGAAGGTGAGTTCGACGGCGCAATTTATTTTGGTCGTGACTATGAAGTTGGAGAACGCTATTCGGGAAAGTGGGACTTCTACGCAGCCGCGAATCGAGCGTTTTTAGAGTTGCAGTATGATGAAGGTACAAAACGAATTTATACGAAGAAGCAGTAAGGGGTCGCCGTCCGGTGAGCAGCTGTTGCTCGTCTGCATTTCGTAAGACTTATAGTATTGCTTGTACCAAAGTTGTGACTGTCATCGACATGGAAGGTCCGGAGGCGGTGCTCAAGTCACTCGAGTATCTAGAGTGTT
>JAGTVB010000371.1 GCA_018224385.1 Gammaproteobacteria bacterium | reverse complement strand
CGAGAACCTGGTGTCGCGCTGGTTTATCGTTCCGGGCATCGTGGGCCTGCTGACACTGGTGGTAACCACCATGGTCACGGGTCTGTCCGTGGCCCGCGAACGCGAGGCGGGCACTTTCGACCAGTTGTTGGTGACGCCGCTGCGGCCGGTGGAAATCCTGGTCGGCAAGTCCATCCCCGGCATTCTCATCGGGCTGATCGAGGGCAGCTTTATCCTGTTGCTGGTGGTGTTCTGGTTCGAGGTGCCGTTGCGCGGCAGTCTCGGCGCGCTGTACCTCGGGATGTTCCTGTTCCTGCTGTCGGCGGTCGGCATCGGCCTGATGATTTCCTCGCTGGCGGTTACCCAGCAGCAGGGCATACTCGGCGCTTTCCTGTTCCTGGTGCCCGCGGTCATTCTGTCGGGATTCGCCACGCCAATTTCCAATATGCCGGAACTCGTGCAGTACCTCACGCTGATCAATCCGCTACGCTATTTCATGGTAATCCTGCGCGGCGTGTTCCTGGAAGGGAATTCGTACGGCCTGCTGATTCACCAGTATTGGCCAATGGCGATTATTGCTCTGACCACGCTGAGCTGTGCTGGATGGCTGTTTCGACACCGCATGAATTGAGCTTGGCAACCCGCCCGGGGAGAGGAACCGATGCCAAGGAAGGCGGGCCACTACATTCCGGGCATGCCGTATCACGTGGTCCAGCGCGGCAATAATTGGGAGGCCTGCTTCCAGGAGCCGGAGGACCATCAGCAATATCTTGACCTCTGGCGGGAGCTCTCTGGGCGGTACGAGGCCCCCCCCGTTGCGGTTCACGCCTACTGCTTGATGACAGGCGGCACAAACCCTTCGTAGCACGTTTTTTAAGCCGCTTGTTAGGCGTTACTCGCCGGCCGTGCCGCCCGCCGGCGCTGGTGTTCTTTGAGCAACTTCTTGCGCAAGCGGATGGACCCCGGCGTGACCTCCACCAGCTCGTCGTCATCAATAAATTCAAGAGCTTGTTCCAAGGTCAGCCGCACCGGCGGCGTGAGCAGAATATTTTCGTCCGAGCCGGCCGCACGGATGTTGGTCAGCTGTTTCGCCTTCAGGGGGTTTACCACCAAATCATTGCCTCGGGAATGTACGCCAACAATCATGCCCTCGTAGATTTCCTCCCCGGGACCGATGAACAACCGTCCCCGTTCTTGCAGATTAAAGAGTGCGTACGCCAGGCTTTTGCCCTGCCCATTGGAAATCAGCACGCCGTTGTGACGCTGGGCGATGGTGCCGTGGGCCAGCCGCCCATAGTGAGAGAAAGTGTGATAAAACAGGCCGGTTCCGGACGTTGCTGCGAGATAGGCGGTACGAAACCCAATGAGGCCGCGCGCCGGAATAAGGTAATCGAGTCGCACTCGACCCTTGCCGTCCGGCACCATATCCTGCAGTTCCCCCTTGCGAGCACCGAGCATTTCCATGATTTTTCCCTGCCGTGTTTCCTCTAAATCAATCGTTAGCTGCTCGTATGGCTCGCGGGTTTCCCCGGCAATTATTTTAAGGATCACTTCGGGGCGAGAGATGGCAAGCTCATAGCCTTCGCGACGCATGTTCTCGATGAGGATGGCAAGGTGCAGCTCGCCGCGGCCGGAAACCAGAAATTTATCAGGGTCCTCGGTATCCGCAACGCGCAGAGCGACGTTGTGGATAAGTTCGCGCTGCAGCCGCTCGCGCAGCTTGCGGCTGGTGACAAAACGGCCAGCGCGTCCGGCAAAGGGTGAGTCGTTCACCTGAAAGCTCATGCGTATTGTGGGCTCATCCACGGTTAGTGCGGGCAGAGCCTGGGGCGCGTCCGAGCTGCACAGGGTATCCGAGGGGCGCAGTTCCTCGATGCCGGTCACCGCAACGAGATCGCCGGCAATGGCACTGGATACTTCGACGCGCTTCAGTCCTTCGGTGCGAAGCACTTGAAGAACCCGTGCTGGCCGATGCCGCCCTTGCCGATCAATGACCACCACTGGCGTGTTGGCTTCGATAATGCCGCGCTGAATGCGTCCGATACCGATGGCCCCAACATAGCTGGAGTAGTCCAGGGTGCAGATCTGCATCTGAAAAGGGCCGTCCGGGTCCACCGCCGGTGGCGGTACATGCTCGATGATGGTCTCAAAAAGCGCCGACATGTCCGCCGCACGGTGCGCGCTCGACTTGCTGGCATAGCCCTGCAATGCCGAGGCGTAGACAATGGGAAAATCCAGCTGAGTTTCGGTGGCGCCGAGCCGGTCGAAAAGATCGAAGGTCTGATCCACAACCCAACTGGGGCGGGCACCGGGGCGGTCCATTTTGTTGATGAGTACGATAGGATTGAGACCCCGGGCAAATGCCTTCTGCGTGACGAAGCGGGTTTGCGGCATCGGTCCTTCGACGGCGTCAACCAGCAGCACGACGGCCTCGACCATGGACAGCACCCGCTCTACTTCACCGCCAAAGTCGGCGTGTCCGGGTGTGTCGACGACATTGATTCGATAGCCTTGCCAGCGAATGGCGGTGGCCTTCGATAGTATCGTTATTCCCCGTTCCCGTTCGAGCTCATTGGAATCGAGCACACGCTCAACCTGAGGGCTGCGCGCATCCAATGTTCCCGACTGCTGGAGCAACCGATCGATGAGCGTGGTCTTGCCATGATCGACATGCGCGATGATGGCAATGTTGCGCAGTTTTTCTCGCAAAGTAAGAATTCCAGAGGCAAGCGTTATTGAAAATTATACCGTTGAGCGACAACCAAAGGCAGGCGCCCACGATGGACTGTTCCGAAGCGCGCGGCGGCGCCGCGGGAAGCTGTGAACCGGGGATCATACCCCCGAAGTCTCTTTTGAGACCGGTTGGTCGTGCGATTGGCGACTATGGCATGATTCAAAATGGTGACCGGATCCTCGTGGCGGTTTCCGGGGGAAAGGATTCACTGTCCCTACTGCACATCCTGCGCCATCTTAACCGCTATGCACCGGTTCGCTTTGAGCTCGCGGCAATCACGGTGGATCCGCAAATTGATGGATTCGATCCAGCCGCCCTCAAACCCTACATGGCTCGGCTCGCCCTGCCCTATTTCTACCGCAGTCAGCCCATCGCCAAGCAGGCCAAGGCCCATATGGAGGGCACATCCTTTTGCGCCTACTGCGCCCGTATGAAGCGCGGCATTATGTACACCACAGCCCGTGAGCAACACTACAATGTGCTGGCGCTCGGCCAACATCTAGACGACCTGGCGGAAAGCTTTCTGATGTCGGCTTTTCATGGCGGACGGTTACAGACCATGAAAGCCCATTATGTTTGCGATGCCGGGGATGTTCGCGTGATTCGTCCTCTGTCCTATGTCCGTGAACGCCAGTGTGCCGCGTTTGCTCGGCAAGGAGGGTTTCCGGTAGTCAGTGACAGTTGCCCGGCGTGCTTCAGTATGCCCACGCAGCGCGCTTATATGAAGTCGCTGCTGGCCCGCGAGGAGCGCGTCAATAAACACCTCATGCAAAATCTGCTCAGCACGATGCGACCCCTGATGGTCAGCGAAGCGCCCGGCGAGAAGGTAAACGCGGTGCTGCCACGAGCCTTGTGAAGCAAACGACTATCCTTCCCGAGAGCGGTGTTGCGCGGCGGCTTAGAATCCTGGCACTCCCATGTACACACACTGCGGTTGTTACTCACCCCATCCTTGGGGCTCATCCCGTCGGGGCCAGCTTGGCGCTGTTCAAAATCGTTCCAGACGATTCGTTCGAGACGATTATGTCACCGCCGTGCGCCTTGCTCTGCCGGCGCTCGCGACATTTTTATTGCGGTTCTTACTTGGTTCGGTAACAACTCGTCATTTTCAGCGATTATTCGCCCAGGTTCGTCGTTTCTTCGTCAGGATCACCCTGCAGAAGGTAAGAGCGTGCCGAGAATCTCCAGGCAGCACCGCTCCTGGCGACCAGGGTGTGTCTCTCCGGCAGGGATGCCGGCACGGCGTCCCTTGAGGCCAGGACAAGGGCTGCCGCACCGGCCGAAAAAACTGCCGGAACGACGACCCTGGCCTATTATTCTAGGCGTTTACTCGTCGAGGCTCTTATGAATGCAACGATGAACCGCTATAAGACAGCTTCTCAGGGGAAAGCACTTGGATTTTTTTAGAGGTTCATGGTTTCTCAAAAAATCGAGGCCGAGAGCTCATTGAGGGCCGTTATCATTTCCGGATCGTCGGTCAGCGCGTCAGAGATACAGGCCCGGCAAGCCGTCAACGGATCAATGTTCGTCGCAATCAATTTACCGGTGTGGACCAAAAGCCTGGTGCTGGCACCTTCATCAAGTCCATTGCCTTTGAGGTTGCGTGTCATGCGCGCAAACTGCACGAGCTGGCCCGCCAGCTCCACATCGAGACCGCTTTCGTGCATAATGATCCGCGTTTCCAGCTTGGGTTCAGGATAGTCGAATTCGATTGCGACGAACCGTTGCCGCGTGCTTTGCTTGAGATCTTTCAGAACGCTCTGGTAGCCGGGGTTGTAAGAAATGGTGAGCGCAAACTCAGTGCTTGCCTCTAGTATCTGGCCAAGCTTCTCCATGGGGAGCACACGACGGTCATCGGCTAGGGGATGAATGACGACAGTGGTATCCTTACGCGCCTCGACCACCTCATCGAGATAACAGATCCCACCGCAGCGCACCGCGCGCGCCAGCGGTCCATCTACCCAAATTGTCTCGCCGCTGCGGACCAGAAAGCGCCCGACAAGGTCGGAGGCCGTGAGATCATCGTGACAGGAGACAGTGATGAGGGGACGCTGCAGTCGCCAACTCATGTGTTCCATGAAGCGGGTCTTGCCGCAACCCGTGGGCCCCTTGAGCAATACCGGCAGCTGGTTGCGGAAAGCGGCTTCGAACACGGCTATTTCCTGAGCCACGGGCTCGTAGTATGGCTCTCGCTTGATGAGGTATTCTTCGGGCTTGAATGCACGCGCTTCCATAGAATGGTGTCCTTGGTCGAAGTCGCGGTTAAAACTTAACCGTTAGGGCTTCATCGAGCAAGGCAAAGGACACATTTAGGCTTTCTATCAAGTTATTTGAAATTTCGATTGTTCTTTAGACACCATCCAATGGCACCTTGGAGACCTATTTATCGTGTTCCAGAGCTTGTCGAGTGCTGACCCACTCTGATTCATGCGTCAAGCAATCACTGCATAAGGTTGCCGCTTCAAGAGCGCACCATCTTCAAATTCGAGCTCTCCGCAACGCAAGCGTTTGCCGCCATGCAATGCTCTCCGTGGGCAGGGCTTTGTGCACAGTGGTATGACGCTCTCCCGACGTCGAGTGAGCGAGGAGGATTAATGACGGACGTAGTCGCAACTAACCAAACGATCCTAGTGGTCGGTGGTGGTATCAGTGGGATGACCGCTGCGCTAGAGGCCGCAGAGTGCGGGAAGGATGTGGTGCTGGTAGAGAAGAATGCTGCCCTCGGCGGACGTGTCTCCCAGCTTTATCGTTATTTTCCAAAACTCTGCCACCCGACCTGCGGCTTGGAGATTAATCTGCGTCGTTTAAAAGCACAACGCCGCGTACATCTTCTCACCTCTGCTGAGGTCATCGGTGTCACCGGAACGTCGGGTGACTATACGGCGACGGTTCGCATACGGCCGCGCTATGTTAATGACAAGTGTACCGCCTGTGGCGAGTGCGCCAAGGTCGTGCAAGCGCAATTTCCGGACGAATTCAATTACGGCCTCAGCCAGCGTAAGGGTGCCTATCTGCCGTTCAATATGGCGTACCCGCAACGTTACGTATTGGATCCCGCCATCATTGGGACAGAGGACGCCGAGCGTGCCAAAGCAGCGTGCCGCTACGATGCAATCGACTTGGACATGCAGGAAGAAACGATGGCGGTAAAGGCAGGCGCCATCGTTTGGGCAACGGGGTGGAGTCCTTATGATGCGGCCAAGATCCAGCCCTACGGCTACGATCGATATCCGAACGTTATTACGAGCGTCGAGTTCGAGCGTATGATGGATCCTTTTGGACCGACGGGCGGAAAATTGTTACGGCCTTCCGATGGCAAGGAAGCAAAAGACGTTGCCTTTATTCAGTGTGCCGGCTCTCGCGACCGTAATCACCTAGCACACTGCTCGCGCATCTGCTGTATGGCTTCGCTGAAGCAAAGTACCTACGTGGGAGAGCAGTTTGCGGACCAGGGGCGCGCCACGATTTACTATATTGATATCCGTGCCATCGATCGCTTTGAGGATTTCTATACCAAGGTCAAAGAGAGCAGCACCGTTGATTTCGTAAAGTCTAAGGTTGCCAGTATCACTGAGGACAAAGCCACCGGAGATCCTATTCTGCACGGAGTGGACACCGAGGGCTATCACCGATACAGCAATCGGCATGATCTGGTGGTGCTGGCTATTGGCATGGAACCGAGTGTTCCCAAGGACGTTTTGCCGGTGGATGTGCTGGTGAACCGCAACGGCTTTATTGAGATGGACGAGACAAATGGCGGCATCTTTGCGGCTGGCTGCGCTTCGGACGCGCTTGATGTAAATCGCTCGGTGCAAAACGCCACCGCAAGTGCGTTACGAGCCATCCAGATTATCAATCGTACGGCAGCTGCCGTGCCCGACAGCGCGGGTGTTGAGGCGAAACACGCCTTGGCGGCGGAGGGTTAATATCGTGTCAGAAGTCAAAATTGGAGCCTATATCTGCAAGGGTTGCGGAATCGGTGAGCGGCTCGATACCGACCAACTAGAGCAGATCGCCGCCCGCGAGGGAAAGGCCGCTATCGTTCGCCAACATGAATTTCTGTGCAGCACGAGTGGTGTGCAGAGTATTCAGAACGACATTTCCGCGGGCGACGTTAACCGCATCGTGATCGCTGCTTGCTCCCGGCGGGCGAAAACCGAGGCGTTTCGATTTGAGAACGTCGCCATTTCCCGCGCCAATCTTCGCGAGGGCGTTATTTGGGTTCGTCCGGATACTGAAGAAGCATTGGAATTAACTCAGGAAATGGCTGGGGACTACCTGCGCATGGGGTGCGCGGAAGCGAAGCACATGACGCCTCCCTCGCCCCACGTAGAGTCCACAACCACGCGCGAAGTGTTGATCGTTGGCGGTGGGCTCACCGGGTTGACGGCGGCACTGGAAGCGTCAAAGGCCGGCTATCGTGCCACCATCGTGGAAAAGAGCGGCGAGCTGGGAGGCTGGGCAGCAAAGCTCTATCGGCGTACACCGCACCGTTCGCCATACACCGACCCCCAAGAGACGGGTATTGCGGATTTGATAGCAGCCGTGCAGAGCGATGCCAATATCAGCGTTCAGCTAGACGCCACCATTACACGTACCAGTGGATCGCCGGGACGGTTTTTCGTGGATATCGCGACGGAAAGCGGGGCGACACGGACTGATCGGTTTGGTGCCATCATTCAGGCGACGGGATTCACTCCTTTCGATGCCAATAAACTGCCGGAGCTGGGGTTCGGGAAGAGTCCCGATGTGGTCGATCAACTCGGATTGGAGCGGTTGGCGCGAGAGGCGAACGGGGGACCAATCAAGCGCCCTTCCGACGGCAAAGACGTGCGCAACGTGGTGTTCGTTCAGTGTGCGGGTCAACGCAGCCAGAGCGAAGGCCACCTGCCTTACTGTTCCGGCCACTGCTGCAATACCAGCATCAAGCAGGCGATGTACTTTAAGGACGCCAACCCGGGCGTCGACACGACAATTCTTTACACCGATCTGCGCTCCCCGGGCAACGGCGAAGACTTCTATCGAAGTGGCCAGAAAAAAGGCGTGATCTTTACCAAGGGTGTGGTGAAGGAGGTGGTACCTGAAAATGGCGTGCTCGACGTTCGGTTAAAAGACCTGATTCTGGACGAGGACGTCGCCATTCGCGCCGATCTGGTGGTGCTTGCGACAGGCATGGTGGCAAACTCCGGGGTAAATATTGACGCGGTCCCACTGGATGCGGACAAAGACGCGAAACCCGGTGAAGCGCATATCGAAATACCGATCGAATCAATTTTGAATCTGGATTATCGTCAAGGGCCGGACATGCCCCAGTTAAGGCACGGCTTTAACGATTCGCACTTCATCTGTTTTCCCTACGAGACGCAGCGCACCGGTATCTATGCCGCTGGGCCGGTGCGGCGGCCCATGGATATGGTGCAGGTCGTCGACGATGCCGCCGGCGCAACGCTCAAAGCGATTCAGGCTTTGGAAAATGCCGGTCTTGGCCGCGCCGCTCATCCCCGCTCCGGAGATTTGAGTTTTCCATCCTTTCGTCGAGAGGGTTGCACCCAGTGCAAGCGCTGCACGGTGGAGTGTCCGTTCGGGGCGATCGACGAGGATGAAAAGCGCTATCCAATTTTCAATGAATCGCGCTGCCGGCGTTGTGGCACCTGCATGGGTGCCTGCCCCGTGCGGGTCATCTCTTTCGAGAATTATTCTGTCGATTCCGTTGGCCAGCAAATCAAGGCGGTTGACATTCCCGACGAGTTCTCGGAAAAGCCGCGAATTCTAGTGCTTGCCTGTGAAAATGATGCCTACCCCGCACTGGATATGGCGGCCATGAATCGCCTCGAGTACAGCGCCTTTGTGCGGGTTATCCCGGTGCGTTGTCTCGGCTCGGTGAATACGATTTGGGTGACCGATGCTCTTAACGGAGGCTATGACAGCGTGGTGTTAATGGGTTGCCAAAAAGGCGAGAATTACCAGTGCCATTTCGTTAAAGGCTCGGAAATGGCCCATTACCGCATGAGTAAAATAGACGATACGCTGCAACAGCTGCAAATGGAGACGGAGCGGGTATGTACCTACGAGGTCGCGATTACCGATATCCATCGAGCTTCTCAGCTGATAAATGACATGGCGGCGACCATCGATCGGATCGGCCTCAGTCCCTTCAAATTTTAGGAGCGCGTAAATGGACGATCTCAACCTCGCCATGAGGGATCGGTATCGGAATAACTTCTTGCAGGAAGTTGAAGCCAACGTCGAGGAAGGCGAATGGGCGAAGATGTGTATGCAGTGTGGGGTTTGTTCCGGATCTTGCCCATTCGGCCCGCACTGGGATCATCCCCCCCAAGAGATCTTTATGATGATCCGGGCGAACAAACGCGAAGAAGTGCTGAGTTCCACATCAATGTGGCTGTGCACTTCCTGCTATAACTGCATCGTGCGTTGCCCCAGGGAAATTCCCATTACCCATATCATGCACGGGCTGGCAAGCTATGCCCAGCGGCTAGGTTTGGCACCGAAAGAGCAACCGACGCGGAAGTTTGGCCTGATGTTTTGGGACAATATCGAAAAAAACGGACGGGTGAACGAATCGATCCTCGGCATCAAGCTCTACTTCATGAACGGCTTCAAGGAAGGCGTAAAGACTGCTTACAAGATGGCCCCCGTAGGCTGGAACATGCTCAGAACCAAGCGCTTCAACCCGTTTGCGTTGATCCCTTTTCTACACAAGCGCTGCAAGAAGCGCAGCGACATTCAAGCGATCCTGAGGAAGGCTCAGCAGATCGAAAATGCGCGCACCGTACGCTTCGGCACCGCAGGAGGATGACATGGTGAAGAAGGAGTATATGTTTTATCCGGGATGTACCGCCGAGAGCTTGGCATCAGGTTCCAACTACATGACGTCGGTCGAGTCCATGTGCGAGGTTCTCGATATACAGCTCAATGAAATCCCGGATTGGAATTGCTGTGGCGCGTCCGTGGGCTATGTGGGTGGTTCGGAGCTGCCTCGGCTTGCGCTGAATGCCCGCAATCTCGCGATTGCTGAGCAGGTTCACCCAGAGCAAGATGTGGTGGCGACCTGTGCGGCGTGCTGGCTCGGGGCTCGGGAGACCAGGGATCGTCTTGAAGAAGATAATGAGTTGATGAGGGAAACGAATGAGGCGCTGGCCGAGGCCGGCCTTAAGTATGAGGCCAAGCAGAAAGTCCGCCACATGGTAGAGGTGCTAATCGAGGATTTCGGGTACGAAGAGCTGCAAAGGCACGTGAAAAAGCCCCTCGATGGGGTAAAGATTGCGGGCTATGTTGGGTGCCAAACGAACCGGCCCTTCGGGATAGAAGGAGAATCCTTCGAAAATCCTAAGTATCTGGACAAATTCGTGGAAACGATGGGTGCCGAGCCAGTCGAAAAGTATGACAAGAAGGTGTCGTGCTGTGGGGGCGGACTTGCATTCTCGGAGCCGGAAAAGAGCCAGGCCCTGATCAAGGATATTATCGAGGCAGCTTACGACGGCGGAGCCGATATGATTGTCACGCCGTGCCCAGTTTGTCAGATGAATGTGGAAATCTATCAAGATCAGATCAATCAGAAGTACCAGACGAAGTTCAAGATGCCGGTCGTCTATTACAGTACCTTAATGGCGGTTGCCTATGGCAAAAGCGCGAAGCAAGCTGCACTAGGCACTCAAATCATTCGTGCAAAACAGCTCGAAGATATTGCCGGACGCAAGTAGGGGCCGGCTGTAACACGGCGTTTTGCAGGAGGCCTCTGCGCATCGGAGAGGCCTCTTTCTGTTTGGGGAGTCGGAGCGAGCACCACCCAGCGCCGTTATCCGGAAGCACCGTCGGCTTATTTACACGCTCTGAGTTCAGTACGGCATCCAGTGCAACCTATTTAGAGACTGATCATGTTTGCGGAGCTCAAACAAAACGTTCGCCGAGGAGAAATATGGATCCGCGGTTTTTATATGTTGCTTTTTGCTGTGATCTACGGCGTCGCGAAGATCGTGTTCGGGGCCATCGTCCTTTTTCAATTCGGATTCGTATTGCTCACCACTCAGCGCAATCTTCCGCTACTGCACTTTGGCGCTAGCCTCAGCCGCTTTCTCTATGAAATGTTGTTGTTTCTGACCTTTAATACCGAGCGCAAGCCGTTCCCTTTTGCAGATTGGCCGGCTGCAAATGAATGTCCCAACGATCGCGCACTGCTAGGACGCAGGGAAGACGAGCGGGGTAGCGGCCCAGATCTTGACCGTTGAGTTGCGCTCCACCCTGAGAGAAAAGCAGTCTGAGAGAATCTCCTGAGAGCATGTTTTAAAACCTTCTGCCCTTGCCATAACTGCGTTGCACGCTGGTTCGAAATCCTCATGTACTCCCTTGTACACTCTGGTTCCTCGCCACCGTGCGCCTTGTTCTGCCTGCGCTCGCTGGGTTTTAAAACACGCTCTGAGCCGCCGCGCAATGCGGCATGGCAAGCAAATCGTCTCTAGAGCGGTTTTTCCAAACCGGTTTCCCGCAGTGCTTTAAAAATATCGACTTAACACGGAATCGACCGTGCTTAGGCATCGCTCAGATACAGGCACGAATATTGCATTTAATGCATAATGGGCGCTGCATATCTATTCAAGCTGACCGATGGCTGGCCGATGCGTACGGTCAACTGATTTCTCCTATCTCATAAGCTCGCCGTGGGCGAAGCTAAAGGACGCTAAGCGAGGGACATACATTGAGCGCAATGCACTGGATGCCGAGCGTTTCCACCTATCCGGGTCTAGAGGCTGATCCGTTGCTTGCCGGCGGGGATCGCCAGGCGCTGGGTAATGCCATACTGCTGGCCCGCATTTTAGGAATGGTGCGACAGGAAGAAACCTGTGCCGGGTGGTCGGCGGTGGTTTTGTCTCATCTGCGTGAGGCCGTTTGGTACCGCTATGACCGGGCCCCCGCGCTGATGCGAGACGCCATGCACCGTCAGCTGAGGAAAGCTCGTTTTCACTTTTTAAAAAAGCGTCGCTTAGCTCTCGCGGCGTAATTGACAGAACTGCAGGCTATGGCACGCACTGGTGCTGCCGCCTCGAGCGATAGATAATGGCGAAGGGACTTTTCGGACGGGTGAGGGTGGGTAATACTTACCCAATAACTGAAGCGCAGGTCGTGCTGACGCGAGCGGGCATAGCGCGGCGGCTCGAGGCCTTGCATGAGGATTCGTCGCGCCGGCGTGCGCCTTTTCTGCCGGCCATCTTGATCCTGTGAAACAGGCGCTTCAGCGTTTTGTATTGTTATCATCCCGAGGACTGGTATGGGCGGCAGTGTAATTCAACTGCGGGGCTCCAAAATCGAGGCTATCGATACCACTGACAGGACCATAAATGTCCGCTTTGCTCCGGCACTGGTGGTTAGGTCGGAAGGTATTCCTGGAGTGGATGCCAGCACCCTTTGGACGCAAGCGGCGGCCATGGCCTTTCATGACGGCGAGATTGAAGGCGACTTTCCATCTTTTCCGGCGACCTTAACCGGCGGAAAGATCACGGTGAATCGCTTATCTTACGTTGATATGATACCCATTCCTCTTGACAGCGCCGGGTTTCTTCGGCTCCTTTTAACCTTTGTTGGGGCGCAGCGGGAACTTGCCATTGTGGGTATCAGCGCAAGTTTAGAGCTGTTGGGACACGCGAAGTACATCGAGCATCTTCCTCCCGCCTGATGATGCCCGTTGCGCCGAGATTTGCGATCCGATCGGGCGGCAGAGGGAACGTGCGCTCGGTAGCTACCATGCCTGCGGCAATCACGGCGCCGCATTGGCGTTAGCGGCTCCTGTGCACCTGCTTGTCGGCTACTGTGGTGATGCCGGCCAAAACGGCCTCGGCCTCAAAAATCCCATGACGGTGGGGGACGCGGGGTGCCTACAGATTCTGGAAACGCGGTTACCTTCTGAACGGTGATGCTGAAGAAACGATGGCCAGGGTCACCGTTGTCAACATGCCGCGAGCTCCGGCAGAGCCGAGCGTCCTGTGGCGGACAAATCGCCCGAAGGGGTCAACTCCAGGGAGGGGGGGCGAGTAACACCGGTGTGACAAAGCGGATATCCAAGTATTTCGATCCGCCGCGCAAAACGCCACTGGGGCTAGCGCAGCAATTATCCAAACGGCCGCTATGAGCCCGCACCTCGGGATCGCCATTGTTCTCGTAACCAGTCACGATTTAGAGCGAGCCATTGCAGGGCAATGATTGCCGTGGCCGAGGTGATTTTTTGCGAGCGCAGCAGCGCGAGCGCATCTAAAAAGGGAACAACGCGCAGCAAAATGTCTTCTCCTTCCTCAACGAGACCATGGATGCCGCCGGCATTCTCGGCGTTCACTCGACCGCAGAATAGATGAATACGCTCGGTGCATCCGCCGGGGCTTAAGCTGAACACGGATACGGGCAAGAGCTCGGTAACCCTCAGCCCTCCCTCTTCCACGGCCTCTCGGTGTGCCACCTGCTCCGGACTTTCTCCTTCCTCGATAATTCCCGCTATAAACTCTAGCAACCAAGGCCCCTGGCTATCCGCCAATGCTCCAATGCGGAACTGCTCGATCATACACACGCAGTCAAGTTGGGGGTCATAGGGCATAAGCGCTGCGGCATGCCCGCGTTGTAACACTTCGCGCTCAATGACCTCGCTCCACCCGCCTGCAAACAGCTCGTGGCGCAATCGGTAAGCCTCCAGCCGAAAAAAACCTTCATAGCACAACTGCTTCTCTAGGATCTCAAGTCGGTACTGCATAGGGTGACTCCGTGCGGCGCTCAACACTGTGGTTCTCTTCGTTGGCATCGAGCCTGTCCTCTGGGGCCCTTATGTTGCGGGCATAAACGCTCAGTTCCGACACCTCGACAACCGTGAGCGATGATAACCTTTATTCGCTATGGCGCCCTGGCGTTTAATGCCGCGCGGCGCACGCGTATGTCAAAATGAGGGAACCTGCTCACCGGGCGGTGGCTCTATTCAAAAAAGCAACAATGATTATGAAACCGCCGGCGCAATGCGTTGGGAGGATAGCATGGGCCTTTCTCTGCCGGACAAAAAAATTGCTTTTCGTAGATGCTACCTCATGCGGGTAACATCCGTTATCGCATTTATTTTGTTCCTTGCTCTCTTCGGGCAAAGTACCAGCGCCGCTATCGTGGGCGCTGCTTTCGTTCAGGAAGATGGGTCCCTTAAGGTCAGGGGCCAAGCCATTCGGCTTTTCGGCATCCACATTCCGTCAACCAATCGCTCTTGTCAGACGTTGTTTCGGCCAGTTCGTTGTAGCTCTCGGGCGGCGCTTGCCCTCGACTTCAAGATCCAGGGGTTCGTGCGGTGTGAAGTACAAGCGAAGCAGCGGGACGGCAGTCTTGTTGGGCTGTGCCGGGTCAATCACAACGCCTTCTCAAAAGGTGAAGACCTGAGTGCTTACTTGATCTCCCTGGGTTGGGCTGCCGCCTTACCGGATGCACCTTACGAATACCAGGTGATGGAAAAGATCGCCCGGCAACGCGGCCTGGGAATGTGGGGAGTTTCTGTGGACAGCATCCAATGATGCCGGCAGCTGGGCGGTGCAAAGACGGCGCTGCGATTGGTATAAGAGATTAAGGAGTAACGCCGCAGAGCGACGCTCCATGCCCATCGCAAGCGCGTGCTGCTAGCGTCCATATTGTGAACTTGCTACCATTCCCAGGGATGCGGCCGTACTGCGGTGGCTGTGTATACGGATGCCGGTGAGAGCGGGGTCGAAAGCCATGGATCTTACCAATCAATTTCTCATCGCCATGCCTAATTTGACCGATCCTAACTTTTACCGAACGGTGACTTTTCTGTGTGCGCACAACAATGAAGGGGCTATGGGCATCGTGATTAACCGGCCCCTGAGCCTCAGCTTAGGCGAGATCCTCGGGCATATGGAGATTCCGCTTGGGGATTCGCAAGTGCATACAATGCCGGTCTGTCAAGGCGGTCCGGTGCAAAAGGAACGCGGCTTTGTGATCCACCGGCCGCCGGGTTCGTGGGATGCGGTGCTACCCGTGGGAGACCATGTTGCGGTGGCGACATCCCGTGACATTCTGGCAGCGATTGCCCGTGGCGAGGGACCCGATGAGGTCGTCGTAGCGTTGGGCTATGCGGGCTGGGGAGCAGGTCAGTTAGAACGGGAGCTGGCGGAAAATGCGTGGCTTAGCGTACCCGCCAGTGCCGATATTCTGTTCCAGGCGCCGTTCGAGAAACGCTGGGAGATGGCGGTTCAAATGCTAGGGGTTGATCTAAGTCGCCTTTCTGGTGAAGCGGGGCATGCATAATGACACGTCCGGCCACCATTTTAGCTTTCGATTACGGCCGAAAGCGCATAGGTGTCGCGGTTGGTCAGACAGTCACTGCCACAGCAACCCCGTTGACGTCGGTTCCGGCACGCCAGTCGCTTCCTCACTGGGAATTGATTTCCGAATTGGTTCGCACATGGGAGCCGGATGTTCTGGTGGTGGGGTTGCCCCTGAATATGGACGGAACGGAGCAGGCATCGACCCAGGATGTGCGTTGGTTTAAGCGCGAACTTGAACAGCGTTTCGCACTGCCGGTTTTTACCGCAGACGAGCGTCTTTCCACGCGTGAGGCGCGTGAGCGCCTGATAGCTTGGGGTGCACGCGGAATGGATGACGACCAATTAGCGGCTCAAGTGATTCTCGAAACGTGGTTCTCGGACCGCAAAGGTCTTTCCTGCGCCGGATGAGTCCTACGCATCGCGCCGCTGGAGTGGAAGCGCCTCAGGGGACTACGTTGTGACTCACCCGCTGCCAGCAGTCGAGCCGCTCATTAGTGGCTTGGCTCAGGGAATATCGCGCACGCTGATCCAGCAAAACCGGCCTGATCCGGTGATGGTTGGAATTCGCACAGGCGGTGTTTGGCTTGCGACTCGCCTGCATGCAATGCTGGGATTGCGCTCGCTTCTCGGGACCCTGAACATCAACTTCTATCGGGATGACTTTACGCGAATCGGTATGCATCCGCGGGTCACACCGTCAAACGTTCCATTCGACGTTCAAGACCGCCATATCGTTCTCATCGACGACGTGTTGCACACCGGTCGCACGATACGGGCCGCTCTGAATGAAATTTTCGATTACGGTCGACCGGCAAGCGTCACGTTGGGCGTTCTGGTGGAGCGAAGTGGGCGCGAACTCCCGATTCACGCCGATGTTGCAGCACAGCGTCTCGACCTGACTGCGTATCAGCACGTAAAGCTGATGGGACCGGATCCCTTAGAGCTCGTGATCCAGCGGCTTGCATGATTCGACGAGACCTACAGGTTGACACCCATGGGCGACTGAAGCATTTCCTGACCATTGAGGGATTAGGGTCGGAGCTGCTTCTTCGCATTCTTGATACGGCCGAGTCCTTCGCTGGCGTCGGCGATCGAGCCGTTAAGAAGGTACCGCTCCTGCGGGGTAAGACCATTGTCAATCTGTTTTTCGAGCCGAGCACCCGGACGCTCACGACCTTTGAGTTAGCGGCAAAACGTCTTTCTGCCGACGTATTGAACATCAATGTCGGGGCCTCGTCCACAACCAAGGGTGAGACCTTGCTCGATACCCTTCGCACCCTGGAAGCGATGCAGTGCGATATGTTCGTGGTACGGCACGCTCAGAGCGGAGCCGCGTCATTCATCGCCCGGCATACGGCACCCCACATCAGCGTTGTCAACGGGGGTGACGGTCGTCATGCCCATCCGACACAGGCGTTGCTCGACCTGTTCACGATTCGCCGTCACAAGGGAGTGTTACAGGGCCTTCGCATTGCCATTGTTGGTGATATTGCCAATTCACGGGTGGCGCGCTCGCAAATTCATGCGTTGACGGCCGTTGGAGTGGCTGAGATCCGTGTGGTGGCCCCAAAAACGCTGATACCATCGGGTGTAGACTCACTGGGAGTCCGGGTCTTCTATCGTCTCACGGAAGGACTCCGAGATGTGGATGTCATCATGATGCTGCGCTTGCAGAAGGAGCGTATGCAAGGAGCAGTGCTGCCAAGCACCCACGAGTATTTCCACTTCTACGGTCTTACGGAGGAGCGGCTTTCGCTAGCAAAGCCGGATGCCATCGTGATGCATCCCGGACCTCTGAACCGCGGCGTGGAAATCGAGTCGGAGGTGGCGGACGGTGCCCAATCCGTAATATTGGAGCAAGTACGCTACGGTATCGCCGTGCGCATGGCCGTGATGGCGCTCACCCTCGGAAGCCATGCGAGCCGAGAACGGAGCGAGCCATGACCCGTATTAAGATCGCAACCGGACGGGTGCTCGATCCGGCAAATGGACGCGATGGGGTGCAGGATCTCTATATCGCTGAGGGTGCCATCGTGGGGATCGGTGAAGCCCCCGGCAATTTCATCTGCGAGCGTGAGATTGATGCCAGGGGGAAGATCGTATGTCCCGGACTTGTTGATCTCAGTGCGCGCCTGCGAGAACCGGGCCTGGAGCATAAAGCGACCATTCGCAGTGAAGTACGGGCTGCGGTACGCGGCGGGATCACAACCCTGTGCACCCCGCCCGATACCGACCCCATCGTTGACACGCCGGCAGTCGCTGAGTTGATTCACCAACGCGCAGCTCAAGCAGGCAGTGCGCGGGTGGAAGTGTTAGGGGCAATGACCAAAGGCTTGGCGGGCGAGCAACTGGCGGAGATGGGAATACTGGATGAGGCGGGTTGCGTCGGCGTGAGTAACGGGACAAGGGCCATCGTGAACACGCAGGTGATGCGTCGCGCCCTTGAGTACGCGGCAACCTTTGGATTGACAGCCTTCTTGCACCCGGAGGATCCGTGGCTTGCCAGTCAGGGCATCGTGCACGAGGGCGCCGTAAGCACACGTTTGGGATTGCCCGGTCTGCCCGAAACCGCAGAGACGATCTTAGTGGCGCGCGATCTGTTGCTGGTGGAAGAGACCGGTGCGCGAGTGCATTTCTGCAGATTATCCACCGCTCGCGCCGTGACCATGGTGCGCGAAGCGCAGCAGCGCGGGCTCCCGGTGACCGCTGATGTCACGGCGCATCACTTGCACTTGACGGAGCTCGACACGGCCGATTTCAATAGTCAATGTCATGTGCGTCCGCCACTGCG
This sequence comes from Gammaproteobacteria bacterium, assembly GCA_018224385.1. Lineage (GTDB taxonomy): Bacteria > Pseudomonadota > Gammaproteobacteria > HK1 > HK1 > JAGTVB01. The sequence continues at coordinate 9,096 of JAGTVB010000371.1, read as the reverse complement.
CACCGATAGAGACCGAGAGGGGCTGCGCCAGGGCGTCCGAGACGGTAGTATTGCCGCTATCTGTTCGGATCATCAGCCCCATGAGCGGGACGCTCGACTGGGCCCATTCGCTGAAACCGCCCCGGGCATCTCCGGTCTGGAGACACTATTGCCGCTAACGCTTCGTTTGGTGGACGAAGGCGTGATGGGTTTGACCAGCGCATTAGCGCGGCTGACGGTAGGTCCGGCGAAAGTTCTGGGGCTTGAGCGCGGAACGCTCGGATTGGGGGCCAAAGCCGATGTTTGCGTCTTTGATCCGCAGGTCCGATGGACGCTATCGGAGGCACAGCTGATAAGTCGAGGGCGCAATACGCCGTTCGAGGGCTGGGAGTTCAGAGGCCTGGTAAGCGAGACGCTGGTAGGAGGCGAAGTCGTCTACTCTTCCGCCCCGTGGGCAGAAAGGCCGCAGCGTTGATCTCCACACCGTTGGCGGATTCTTGCACGCTGATAGCAAATGGCTTGATCCCCGACATCGTGCCATGACAGGGTTCGAGCAAGGAACGATCTTTTTAGAAGATGGATCGGTGCTTCAGCACGAATTATTGCCGGCTAATCAGTATCGTCTTCGTCTCAGGGCGCCGTCCATAGCGGCGTCGGCCAACCCCGGCACTTTCACTCATGTTCGCTGCGACGAGTCTCTTGCTATGCGCCGCCCCATGTCAATCATGCGGGTTGATGCACAACAAGGCTGGGTAGAATTGCTCTACAGGAAGGTCGGAAGAGGCACACACTTGCTGTCAAAGAAGACGATTGGTGAGGTAATTAGCCTTCTGGGCCCCATCGGCAATCCGTTTGCCGTGTCAAACCAAGTTAAACGACCCCTGCTGTTGGGCGGTGGCGTGGGAGTGCCGCCGATAATCTTTCTCGCCGATCGCTTACGCCAGCGTGCCGGACTTTCATCACTGCTGGTGTTGGCAGGGTCGGAACGCCCATTCCCGTTCTCCCCGCAACCGTCGCGTAGCTCGATCCCAGGCATACCTACCGACGTGATCGCCAGCATGCCTTTACTCGATGATTGGGGAGTGCCCAACCGACTCGCCACGCTGCAAGGTTTTGCTGGATGTTTCCATGGCTATGTCGCCGATCTCGCCCAGATCTGGTTGAATAGCTTGCAGGCACAGCAGCGTGCAGAAGCGGCGATTTTTGCCTGCGGTCCGGTGCCGATGTTACAAAGCGTGACCATGCTGGCGCGGGAATATGGTGTTTCTTGTCAGGTTTCTCTGGAAGAATACATGGCTTGTGCCGTGGGCGGATGCGCTGGTTGCACGGTGGCGATTGATACTGACGAGGGCCCCGCAATGAAACGAGTGTGTGTTGATGGGCCGGTGTTTGAAGGCGATCGGGTAATCTGGCCGTGACCAGCTATTTTGAACCTGTCGCGGGCGCCGACATGCCCAGCCGAGCAGTTTGTGAAACGGCTTCTTATCAGCTAAAGTTTACTTTCGCCTCAAGGTTTGTCCGCGAGTCGGCGTTGTTCAGCGCTTCCTCCAAGGTGATGCGACCTTCCCGGTAAAGGTTAAACAAAGCGACATCGAAAGTCTGCATTCCCTCTGCAGCGCTGTCCGCCATGGCCTCCTTAATCGTTCCGAGTTCTTGCTTGAGTATGAGTTCGGCGATGTGGGGCGTGTTGATCAAGATCTCCGTGGCGGCGCAGCGTTTCCCGCGCACATCTTGCACCAGGCGCTGCGAGATTATCGCCTTTAGCGTGATTGCCAAATCCATGAACAGCTGCTTGTGAAGCTCTTCTGGAAATAGATTGACTATGCGGTCCAATGCTTCGCTTGCATTATTTGCGTGAATGGTTGCAATGGCCAGATGGCCAGTATTGGCGAGTTGCACGGCCGCTTCCATGCTTTGGCGGTCACGAATTTCACCAATCAAAATGACATCGGGTGCTTCCCTTAAAGCAGATCTGAGGGCGTGCTTGTAGGAGCGCGTATCGATTCCTACCTCGCGTTGATTAACAATGGATTTACGATTCGGATGGTAAAATTCGATCGGATCCTCGATGGTCAGGATATGCCCTGGAAGCTGGTCATTGCGGTGGTCGATCATCGCGGCCAATGTGGTTGATTTACCCGAGCCCGTCGCGCCTGCCATCAGCGCCAAGCCGCGCTTCTTCAGAACTAAACTTTTTAGCACGTTAGGAAGTCCGAGCTCATCGAGCGTTGGGATGCGCGCCGGAATTAGGCGTAAGACCATGGCTACCTCGCCTCGCTGTCGAAAAACATTCACGCGAAAGCGAGCACTGCCGTCATCGAGCGCGATCGCAAAATCAGCCTCAAGCGTCTCTTCGAAGTCAGCAATTTGCTGCTCGGTCATAATGCCGTAAGCGGCCTGTCTCACGAGCTCCCCGTTCAGCCGTGTTTTCCCGACTGAGGTCACTCTGCCGTCCAATTTGATCTTCGCAGGAGCGTCAACAGTGAAAAAAAGGTCCGAGGCATCCTTTTCAACCATCAGTTTCAGATAAGGGGTGATGTCCACGCGAGAGGCTCCTAGAGAGACAAATACCCGGTTCGACGGTGATAAAGCGCTTGGCAGCGCTTTGGCCTATCATCTGATCGCCTTGCCCGACTGAGATTAGCGCAGGAGTCTGCCCTGATTTTCCTCTGACTCCTCCAAAGCAAGATGATCGAGTCCACTCATGGCGCTTCGGCCCTTGGTACGTTTGCTCTCGAGCTTGATCCGCAGCCGCAACTCGTTTAGCGAGTCGGCATATCGCAACGCGTCGTCGTAAGTGATCTCATCGGCTTCGTACAAATCAAAGAGCGCCTGATCGAACGTCCTCATCCCCAATTCATTAGACTTTTGCATGATCGGCTTGATGTTATGTAGTTCACCTTTAAGAATTAGGTCTTTAATCAAAGGAGTATTTAATAGGATCTCAATAGCGGCGATGCGTCCCTTAGTATGATTTTTCTTCAGTAGGCGCTGGGAAACGATAGCCCGTAGATTTGCGGAAAGATCCATTAGAAGTTGTTGTCTACGCTCCTCGGGAAAAAAATTGATAATGCGATCCAGCGCTTGGTTTGCATTGTTCGCATGAAGTGTAGCGAGTGCCAAATGACCCGTTTCGGCAAATTGGATGCCAAATTCCATAGTCTTGCGATCGCGAATTTCCCCGAGCAAAATTACATTTGGGGCTTGGCGTAGGGTGTTCTTTAGCGCGATAGCCCAGTCCTCTGTGTCCACTCCCACTTCGCGCTGCATGATTACGCAGTTTTTGTGGGGATGCACGAATTCAATCGGATCTTCAATGGTAATGATATGTCCGTGACTATTCGCGTTACGGTAATCGATCATCGCTGCCAGTGTCGTGGATTTGCCCGTCCCCGTACCTCCGACGACAATTACTAAGCCGTGTTTGGTCATAACCACATCTTTTAGTATGTCGGGCAGGCTCAGTTGATCAATTGTTGGAATTTCCGTGGTGATCGTGCGGACCACGAGCCCTGGATGACCTTGTTGAACAAAGGCATTGCAGCGAAATCGTCCGATACCCGTTGGTGAGATAGCGAAATTACATTCTTTGGTTCCTTCGAATTCTCGGAGCTGGCGATCATTCATGACCGCATAAGTTAAGGATTTCGCATTTTCCGAGCTCAACGATTGCTTGGAGACAGGGCTAACTCTGCCGTCGACTTTGAGTGCGGGCGGAAAACCGACGGTGATGAAAAGATCTGAAGCGTTTTTCTGGACCATGAGCTTGAGCAGATCCAGTATGAACTTAATCGCTTGATCGCGTTCCATGAACCGTGTTCTCCTAGAAATACCGTTCTAGAATGCATCCTTATTTGCTGCCTTATTGCGCGCTTCGTGCCGTGAGATAACTCCTTCCCGAAGCAATCTCTGTAGATCTTGATCGAGGGTTTGCATACCGTGTTGTTGCCCGGTCTGGATTGCAGAATACATTTGTGCGATCTTGTTTTCCCTGATCAGATTGCGGATGGCTGGAGTACCTATCATGATCTCGTGGGCGGCCACGCGTCCACCACCATTTTTTTTCAGCAAAGTTTGGGAGATAACGGCACGCAGCGATTCCGAGAGCATGGCCCGAATCATGTCCTTTTCCGCAGCGGGAAAGACGTCCACAATACGGTCGATGGTTTTGGCAGCAGAGCTGGTATGCAACGTTCCAAAAACGATGTGGCCGGTCTCTGCGGCAGTGAGAGCGAGGCGAATGGTCTCGAGATCACGCATTTCACCGACCAATATGATGTCAGGATCCTCTCGCAGGGCCGATCGCAGCGCCTCGTTGAAGCCGAGTGTGTCGCGGTGAATCTCGCGCTGATTAATAAGGCATTTCTTGCTCTGATGTACGAATTCGATGGGATCTTCGACCGTTAAGATATGCCCATATTCCGTGTTATTTTTGTGGTCAATCATGGCAGCAAGTGTCGTGGATTTTCCGCTGCCGGTAGGTCCTGTCACCAAGACCACGCCCCGGGGATAATCGGCGATTTGGCGGAAAATTGGGGGGGCGTTCAGGTCGTCGAGCGAGAGTATTTCCGAGGGAATGGTCCGGAACACAGCGCCAGCGCCACGATTCTGTGTGAAGGCATTGACGCGGAAACGAGCCAGCCCGGAGATCTCGAAGGAAAAGTCAGTTTCAAGAAATTCTTCATACTCCTTACGTTGTTTATCATTCATGATGTCATACACCAGGTCATGTACGGTCTTATGGTCGAGTGGCGGTACATTAACTCGCCGTACATCGCCGTCCACCCTGATCATCGGGGGTAGACCGGCGGACAGATGTAAGTCAGAGCAGCGGTTCTTTACGCCAAAAGCAAGGAGCTCTCCAATATCCATGCACCCATCCTCTCTTTTATCTCATAGTCTTACGAAATGGGGTATCAGATACTTTTCGATAATTCTTACTTGAGCTAAGTAGTGTGTCGACAAAACTAATTGCGTTCGCCTTACAATCGGTGAGGCAGAGAATTGCCAATGCTGAGTCACAATTCCACCGACCTTTGGGCAGCGTCGCCCTCCTTGCTGTCAGTAAAGGCAAGCCTGCCAGTGCTGTCCGAGAGGCCTACAGGACGGGGCAAACTGACTTCGGTGAGAGTTATGTGCAGGAGGCCATTATCAAGCTGAATGAGTTGAGCGGCATCGATGACTTGCGCTGGCACTTCATCGGTCGGATTCAAGCAAACAAGACCCGCTTCATCGCGAATCGCTTTGACTGGGTTCATAGCCTGGATCGGCTGAAGGTCGCCCGCCGGCTAAGTGAGCAGCGTGGCTCAACTCTTGCTCCCCTTAGCGTCTGTTTGCAGGTAAACTTAAATATGAATAGCGCCAAAGCGGGGGTGACAATCGAGGAAGCGTTTGAGATCGGCCAACGGGTAGCCGAACTGCCCAGGCTTAAGCTTCGAGGCCTCATGACCATCCCCGAACCCAGCGGAGATTTTGCATCGCAACGGGTGCCGTTTCGCGCTTTGCGGGAGCTTTTTGAGAAGTGTAATGCCCGAGGATTAGCGCTCGATACCTTGTCCATGGGCATGAGCGATGATTTGGAAGCGGCAATTGCCGAGGGTGCCACTATTGTTCGAGTGGGTACAGCGATCTTTGGATCCCGTGACTTACCCCAGACCTAGGCGGTGGCTGTAGAACTCGCAAGGATGGCCTCAGAGCAAGGCGCCGGGTGGCGACAAAGTTTTCTGACGATGCGCAGTCGCTGTAAGCCGGATCGGTCGCGGTGAGATCCAGGGTAGATCGAGTAATATCTGGCCTGTACAAGAAACGCCCTGAGGATTGTACGCCGCCGCGCACGGTCGTTGCGGAACGTACATGCATGGCTAGAGGGTGTTTTGAAACGGCTTTTTAGGGTAGATCGGGTTTCTAAGGTAAGATGTCAGGAGAAGCGTGCGGCTCCCGCTGAGCTGACGGTATTTCTTGGGCGGCGGTTCGTGGATACCGCTCTTCGAGTAAGCCAAGATTGTATTGCGCTTGAGGCAAGCCCTGATCGGCGGCCTTGCGTAGCCATTTAATGGCCATAGCAGCGTCCCAGGGCACGCCCTTGCCAAGCCAGTAGTGCATTCCGAGATTGTACTGGGCCTCGGCAAGTCCTTGCTGTGCTGCTTGGCGGTACCAATGGACTGCGCGTGCGTAGTCAGTCTTTACGCCGCGGCCATTGGCATAGAGAACGCCTAATGCAAATTGGGCCTTGTCCAGGCCTTGCTCTGCAGCCAGATGCCACCAGTGCGATGCCTGCACATAGTCGCCGATCGCGCCACCGGTCGTGGCATAGCGTTTTGCCAATTGATATTGAGCTTCAGCATCGCCTTTTACGGCCAAAAACCGTAGCTTATCGTTATCTATGCCTTGGTCTCGAGGCGCGCCCGTACTTGACTGCGGGGCGACTTGAGCAGAAGTGGGTATCTTTGCAGGGGTCGCGCTACAGGACAGGATCATGGCTGATGCCGTAATAATGGCGAACCGATATGCCAAGGACAACAACAAGTGGCCATGGGCATGTGGCCGATGAGCTGATCGATTACCGGATAACATATATTAAGCCTCTGACAATTGCTTGGATCGCGGACTCATCTTTGATATGAGATAGCTTGGCGCGTGGCTTCCTAACCAGGCGCTCAAAACAGATTGGTAATATTTTGCAAAGTTTGGCGGGAGGTCGCTGTCTAGTCTGGGGTCTACTCGGAATGGCAACCGGCTTGCGAGCTTTATCTAATCATAGCTTCACATTATTTCTGTGTCGTCCATGAGCGAAGAAATTCTTGCTTTTTTGGGTGGGGGAAGCATGGCAACCAGTCTGATTGCCGGGCTGATCGATGATGGTTGGGACCCCGAGCGGATCTCGGTAGCTGAGCCGGATCGGCGTCAGCAGGAACATCTGAGTGATCGATGGGGTGTGCATGTGACCCATGACAACAATGAGGTCGCTCAGCGTGGCACCACAGTCGTACTCTGCGTGAAGCCCCAGATCATGGCAACTGTGGTGCGCGGCGTGGCATCGACACTGGGAGCGCGCCACCCCCAACCGCTCGTTGTGTCTATCGCAGCCGGTGTGCGCGAGCCCGATATCCGTCGTTGGCTGAACTACGATGCAGCGGTGGTGCGCGCGATGCCCAACACACCCGCGCTGGTGCGCAGCGGAGCTGCAGCCCTGTATGCCAACGCCTTCGTAAGCGAAGTGCAACGCAATCGCGCGGAGTCGATTTTGAGGGCGGTTGGCATCACGCTGTGGTTCGAGGACGAGGACCTGTTGGATGCGGTTACGGCATTATCGGGCAGCGGACCGGCCTACCTCTTTCTATGGATGGAATTAATGGCAAGCACTGGAGAACGATTGGGCTTATCACGAGAGGCAGCGAACCTATTGACTTTGCAGACTGCCTTTGGAGCGGCGAAGATGGCTTTAGAAAGTTCAGAGTCTCCGTCCATGCTTCGATCTCGTGTCACCTCGGCGGGCGGAACGACGGAACAGGCCTTGAAGGTTTTGCAACAGGCGGACCTGGAGCGAATTTTTTATGAGGCATTAAACCGTGCCCGTGAACGCGCGGTAGAGCTCGGCAGGTTGTACGGAGGGAAGTAAATGCTCAATCCCTATGCCGGCAATGCGGCCACCTTCCTCATTTCCACCGTTTTCGGTCTGTACCTGCTCGCCGTAATGTTGCGCTTTTTGTTCCAGGTGACTCGGGCTGACTTTTATAATCCCTTCTCTCAGTTCATTGTACGCATAACGAATCCTTTTTTATTGCCGCTTCGGCGCCTGGTCCCTGGAGTCGCTGGTATCGATTTGGCGTCGATCGTTTTGCTGGTAATACTTCAGATGATTGAGTTATGGTTGACCTATTGGATCAGCGGCTATAGCCCGAGTGTTGTTGGGCTATTGGTACTCTCCATCGGCAAATTGCTTTCACTTGCATTTAGTATTTTCTTTTTTACCATTCTCATACAAGTTATTATCAGTTGGGTTAACCCGGGTGCCTACAATCCTATAACCAGCCTCTTGTACAGCTTAAATGAACCGTTATTGGCGCCTGCACGTCGGCTGATCCCGCCGATCTCAGGTCTGGATCTTTCGCCTTTGGTGGTAATTATTGCGTTACAGCTCGCTTCATACCTGGTGGTGGCGCCCATTTCTGATATGGGTAAAGGGCTGCTTTGACCGCATCCTGGTGGTATTGGGAGCGGGATACGTTAATTCTATATGTCCATGTTCAGCCTCGAGCGAGCCGCAATGAGATTGTGGGAATGCAAGGGGAGCGTTTGAAGGTGCGGGTGGTTTGCTCTCCCACCGGGGGAGAAGCGAATAAGTGTCTGATTGCAATCTTGGCGAAAGAGTTTCGGGTATCGCGCTCTGCCATTGCTTTGCAATCCGGTGAACGCACCAGAGACAAACGGTTGGCGGTACACGCACCAAGAGCTTTTCCGGCCTGGTTTTCAGCGTACCACGAAGCCAGTATCAGGTTGCCCGGTATGCAGGGCGATCGCGCCCGCGCGGGCAAACTCGATGACCCGCGATCGCTTACTGGTTGTGGGGTGCGCGGGGTGGCGTCGAAAAAATAACGCAACACCCTACGTCCCTAGACTACCCTGCAAGGAAGAGCCGATGCCGAAGACCATCCCGCCGGACTCGGCCGGTCTGGTCACCCCGCAGACACATCACTTTGAGACACCTCTCAAGTTAGATTGCGGGCGTACCTTGGAAGCATATGATCTTGTATACGAAACCCATGGCCGGCTCAACGCCTTTCGATCCAATGCCGTGCTGCTTTGTCATGCTCTGAGCGGCGACCACCATGTCGCTGGTTACTATAGCATGGACGATACCAAGCCAGGATGGTGGGAAACTTGCGTAGGGCCGGGTAAGCCAATCGATACTAATCGGTTCTTTGTGGTGTGTTCGAACAACCTCGGAGGTTGCAAGGGGTCGACGGGACCCAATTCCATCAATCCAGCGTCCGGTAAGCCCTTTGGCCCCGATTTTCCCATCGTCACGGTTCGAGACTGGGTACGCAGCCAGGCAGAGCTTGCGCGGCTACTCGGCATTGAACGATGGGCGGCTGTGGCTGGCGGTAGTCTCGGCGG
>JAGTVB010000370.1 GCA_018224385.1 Gammaproteobacteria bacterium | reverse complement strand
ATCCTTCATGCGTTTGATCAGTGTTTCATTCATAACTTGGCTCCAAGCTCCGCGCGCTCGGCATGGGCAAGGGCTTGCAGCTTACGCATCTCCCGCAGCTCATCGCGCGTATACAGGAGCCTGGGCGGCGGCGTCTTGCCCTCGTTCGCTGCGCGGCGGATGGTGGCCGCCATCTGGTAGAATTCCTCCGCGCTGATGTCACGGCCCCCAAGACCGCCGATAAAGCTCACCAGCAGGGCGCTCGCCGCCGGTTGTCCATAGAGGGCCGCGGCCAATTCGCCATGCAACACGCCGCCCTTGCCGATGGAGAGATTTTGGTCAATGACCGCCACCGCGCGAATCCCGGCGAGCGCCCGTCGCAGCAGCTCGGCGGGAAAGGGCCGCAATAGGCGTGGCCGCAGGAGGCCGATGGCCCAACCGGCGTCGCGCAGCCGATCCACGGCCTCTTTAGCCTTGGTGGCGAACGAGCCGATCATGACAAAGGCAAGTTCAGCATCATCCAACCGGTAGGCTTCCAGCGCTCCATGGGTGCGCCCGAATGCCTGTTCGAAAGCCGCCGCCGCCTGGTCGTAAACGGCCAGCGCGTTGAGGGCGGCCAGGTGACACTCGTAGCGAAAATACGAATAAGGGCCACCGCCGAGCACGGCGACCGCCTGGCTCACCGGGGCGCTGGCACGAAAGCGCATCTTCTGGGCATCAAAGGGAGGCAGAAAACCCACAACAGTGTCGGTGGCGGGGATGTCCACTGGCTCTCGGGTGAAGGACAGATAGAAGCCGTCCATATTGACGATCACCGGCAGCCTCACCCGTTCGTCTTCCGCCAGCCGATAGGCAATCAGCACGCTGTCCAGCACCTCCTGACAGGTAGCACAATGGATCTGCAGGAATCCACAGTCGCGCGCCGCCAAGATGTCGTTGTGATCGGGTTCCAGGGTAATGGGTGCCGCGAGTGCTCGGGAGACATTAACCAGGACGAAAGGAGTTCGCCAGCCGGCTACGGTATAGAGCATTTCCATGCCGTAGAGCAAACCCTGACTGGATGTGGCACTGAACACCCGCACGCCCGTCGCGGCAGCGGCTCCGGCGGCGGTTAGCATGGCATGCTCGGACTCCAGCATCACCAGCCGACCATGCATCTGGCCGCCGTCCAGCCAACCGGAGAGGGTCTCGATGATCTCCGTCTGCGGCGTGATCGGAAAGGCAGGCACATAGTCTACCTCGGCGAGCCGTGCACCCCAGGCCGCGGCTGCATTTCCCGTCAGCAAAGCGCGGTTCATGAGGGCGTCTCGGTGGGCGCGCGGACCTTATGCTCCGGTACCGCTTCGATGGCATGGGGCGGACATTGGGCGACGCAGACCAAACATCCCTTGCAATGATCGTAATCGATTCGGGGAGTCCCGTCCGCATCGACGGCGATGGCCCCATCCGGACAGAAGGTGCTGCATACCCACCAGCACCGGTTACAACGCGCATAGTCGATAACCGGGCGTACCGTGCGCCAGAGCCCCGTCGGAACCTTCTCGCTGGTCAGGGCAGCGTGAATCGCCGGGGCCGCAAGGCGCGCGTCCTCAAACGGCAGCTCAACCCAGTCGGGCTCGATATAGTCCGCTGCGTTCGGGACTTTTCCCGGTGCAACCGATGCTGAAACTGCCTCCATCTGTCGGTAGGCGTGAAGCGCATAGTGCACATTCGCTTCCACGAGCGCCTCTGGGCTCGATGCGAGCTCTTCGCGCACCGCCGCTTCGAGCACCGCGCAGGAAATCACTCCCACCAGGCGTGCCGCGGCACCGCAGCAGCCGGCGCCGGCGTAGCCCACTTCCGCTGCCTCAGAAGGCTCTACCCTTGCCGGCAGGATCAGCACCGGACCACTCAGGTTCAATCGCTCGCGCCACCTGCGGCTATCCTCGATGCTGTTAATGAGTAGCACGGTGCGTTCATCGACCCCTACCAGCACCGCTGCCGCCGGCACCGCCACCAGTGTATCATCGGCGACCACGACGAGATCAGGGTTGCTGATGACGCCGCGCTCGTTGATCGGGGTGCGCGCGGCCCGCACGTAGGCGAACATGGGTGCGCCCCGGCGCTCAGCGCCATAGCGGGGGGCATCTTGCACCTCAAATCCCGCGCGAAAGAAAGCCGTCCCCAAAATTCGGCTCGCGGTCTTCATACCCTGACCGCCACGGCCATGAAAGCGAATACGAAACATACCCACCGTCATTTCTGAGCGGGACTAGATAAAGCCGGGGGCCGCAGAAAACAACGACCACCGGCGAAAGCTCATCGCTTTCCTAATCCTTTCAGCGGCCAGCTCCATGGCGGCCGTGCGGGGCAGCATGCCATTGCGTGCCGCGCTATCGAGCACGAGCTCGGTATTGCGCCGCACCTTCTCCTCTATGCTCGCGAACACAGCCGGCTCATTTGCGCCATGGTACTCCATGGCCGCGCAGATCACGCCGCCAGAGTTGGCGATGAAGTCCGGGACGCACCAAACGCCGCGCTCATGCAGAATTCGCTCCGCGCCCAGGGTCAGCGGAATGTTCGCGCCCTGAACCACAACCTTGGCCTTGAGCCGATGCACGTTTTCTTCAGTGATCACATCCGGCCGGGCCGCCGGTATCCAGATATCGCAGTCCACATCGATGACGGCATCACGTCTTTGCCGGTTGCCGTCGGCATATTCGCTCACACCGCGACCGTCTCGCTTTAATCGCATCAGGGCATCGAGATCCAGACCGTGACGATCAGCAATGCTGCCCTGTGAGTCAGCCACCGCGACCAGCACCGCGCCTCTCTCGGTAAGGAAACGCGCCGCATGTCGACCCACCGCCCCAAATCCCTGCACCACCAGGCGGGCACCCTGGAGTTCAAAGTCGCAATACCGAAGGGCAACCTCAGTGGCATGAGTCAAACCCCATCCGGTGGCACCGACCTCGTCGAGCGCAATCCCGCCCAGCTCACGGGGCAGGCCGACAACCCGCCCGATCTCGTCCCTTACCCAAGCCATGCATTCTTCGTCCGTGCCCATGTCCGGCGCGAAAATATATTCCTCAATGCTGCGTAACGAAGAGGCCAGGGCGCGCATGAGCGCCTGCTTGTCTGCCTTAGGCAACCGAGGGTCGCCGTATAGCACCACTTTGCCGCCCCCGTGGGGCAATCCCGCCGCCGCGTTCTTGAACGTCATGGCGCGCGCCAGCCGAAAACATTCCTGGATCGTGACATCTACTGCCATACGCACGCCACCAATTGCTGGCCCCATGGCGACGTTATCCACCACCAGCACCGCTTTCAGGCCGATGGAGGGCTCGTACACATGAATGATTTTTGCCGGCCCCAGTGCGTCGGCAAAAGCAAATGCATCGTCCATTCGTCAATCCCTAAATGATCATATCCGATTCGGTCAGTGTACGAGCCATGGTATCCGCAAGCGGCGGAATAGGCGACAACAGGAGCTTCTGTCGGCCCTCGCTGTTAGGCGATGGGGCGTTGCCGAACCGGCGGCGTTGAGTCAGCAAACGCGCCAAGGAGCAAGGCATCGCCGAGCACGCCCGGCGGCAGGGAATCAACGTGTTTTTCGCAAATGGAAACTGGCGGCCGCCGCGTTTATGGGAGCGCCGTTGAGCGGTGCATCATCTTTGTCCCGCGCACCGGGGCGCTCACATCTCCGGAGTGATGACTCCGTAATAGCGCCCAAACCAATAGGCAAAGAGATAGTCAGCACTGCCGTCGAGTAACGCTAACCCCGTGCTTTGGTAGTCGAAGGGGTTATTCTTCCACAGGAAATCGCTTACGTTGCGTTCGAAAAGAGGGTAAGCACGAAGCGAACGGAGCCCCCCTGCTCTCCCCAGTCAAGTTTCCACGGCAGCGCCGGGAGAGGGGAAAGCGAAAACGCCGGGTTGATGGACCAATCGACGTCATGGCTCACCTTGGGGGCGGGGAATTCGCGCATCACCCAGAGCGCCTCCTCCAACTCGGGTGGCAGCTGCTGGAAATCACCCAAGGTACCCGCGACGAGCTGATAGAGACCAAGACGATTATGGCGTAGCTGTTCCAGTCCCTTACGAAGTCCCTTGCGAAAATCCCCCTCACGACGATCGCCCAATGCCCGAGTAATGGCAAATCCGGAAAGCAGGCCTTGTAGATTTAAGTGATTTCCGGACCAATCGGAGATTCCAAATTCGTAGAGGCTGCCATTCCCGTTATCCACCAGAAAAGGCTTGACCACTTCAAAAAGGATCTGGTAGCGCCAGCGCTGCTCGGAGTCATCGGTCATCATCCATAGGAGCATACGAAGCAGCATCTCGTTGCTCAGGCCGTCGGCAGCAATCTCGTTGTCTCTGAGCAGATTGCCTACAATCTCGACCATCCGAGCTTGCAGCGCTGGATCGCCGCCGGCTTGCTCGAGCGCCAACCATCCCCACGTAAAGCCCACGAGATAGCCCTTGAGCATGTCGTTATTCGCGCCCGGCCGCCAATCCCAATCGGCATAGGCACCAATGCCCTGGACGTAGGCCGGATCGCCATCCGCCACACGCGCGCGTACCCCGCGGGCAAAGTCACCCGGTGCCGGTGCAATATCAAAGCAGAGGATCAAGCCCTCGAGGGCACGGCGCATATTCTCGAAGGCTTCAGGAGATTGTGTCGCGAGATAGCGAAGCGCTTGGGAGGCAGCGTAGACGCCAGTCCAGAGCGTGCCGTCCGAGCTCGCTACGAATCGCTGATCCGCCGGTGCTAGGCTATCGTAGTGCGAGTAGATACCCGCCTCGTTGAGATGATACAACGGCGTGACTGTATCAAAATGGAGCGCTTTGTCAGCCAAAGACTTACCGTAGGCCCGACTTCGGATGCGTGCCTCTGCCAAACTGATGGGATCGACGATCTTTTGAATCACACGAACCACATCTGAATTGGCACGATAGAACTCGTAGTCCGTTGCATCGAATACAACGTAATGCATCCCCTCTTGAAAGTCACTGCGGTCAAGATAAGGCGATACCTCCTCGCGCTCATAGAAGCTATCGAACAAGTCGAACATGGAGGCTTTAGTATCGGCGGGGATGGGGTCGTGAGATGGGATCTCGACCCGCTGGTTTTGCCAGATTGGCCGGTCAGCGCGGGGCGACGACCAAACCCATTCCTCGGAGAACGCGGCATACTCGGGACGGTCAAGCGGAACGAAAACGCCCTTGAGGGTGTCTCGGCCCATACGCCGAAAGGTTGCGAGGAACTCAATAGGCGTTGGATTGACGCCCTCGCGAGAGAGTCCCCGGTAACTGCGGATAAAGCCGACCGGCGAGAGTGTCACACGAAACGTATAGGGTTCGGTAACGGTGAGGACCTCCCCTTCCCAGGCAAGGGCGATTTTGTCTCCCTCCTCCGAACAGCTAAGCTCGATGCGATCACCTTCAAAACAAACCGATTCCCAGATCTGAGTATGGATGAGCCGATAGGTGCCGGTCTGCTCATTTATGCGGATCTCAACCTGGCCGGTATAGGGACCGAAGCGCGGGTCTTCACCGGAGAGCTGATAGATCCCCTCCAATGGGGTTGCGCTCTGCGCTTGAACAACCTGATAACTAGCCAACGTGAGACACGCTAGCAGCACCATGCCCCATCGAACTGTCGGATTCTGGTAGGTCATCAACTCCTCCTCGCCGATGTTACTCAGTACTGCTGCCCCGTCAGGCGTTGACATCGACGACGACTCGCCCCTTGATGCGCCCCTTGAGAATGGCCCGCCCAAGCTCAGGAACGTCGGCCAGTGTGGCGGGCTGGATCATCGCCTCCAGCCGCTCCATCGGCAGATCGGTCGCGATTCGATCCCATGCCCGCACCCGGTCCTCATAGGGACGCATAACGGAGTCGATGCCGAGCAGGCTGATGCCGCGCAGCAGAAAAGGGATGACAGTGGCGGGCAGCTGAGTCCCACCCGCCAGGCCAACAGCCGCAACGGAGCAGCCATACTTCATCTGGCCGAGCACACGGGCGAGCATCGGCCCACCCACCGCATCCACACAACCAGCCCAGGTCTCGGCTTCCAGCGGTCGCTTGATGGTTTGATTGAGATCCTCGCGCGGCACGATACGGCTGGCGCCGAGCTCTCGCAAATACGCCTCCGCCTCGGGACGACCGGTAACTGCAGCGATCTGATAACCCAGCTTGGCGAGGATCGCGATGGCAACCGAACCGACGCCACCGGCCGCTCCAGTGACCAGGACCTCGCCCCAATCTGGCTGCAGTCCATGGTCTTCGAGGGCCATTATGGCCAGCATGGCGGTAAAGCCTGCCGTGCCCACTGCCATTGCCTGCCTCGTTGTGAGCCCCTCGGGCAGCGGTACCAGCCAATCCGCCTTGACCCGCGCTTTCTGCGCATAGCCGCCCCACCAGAGCTCCCCGACTCGCCAACCGGTCAGCAACACCTTGTCACCTGGGTTAAAGCGCTGATGCTGTGAAGCCTCCACCGCACCGGCAAAGTCGATTCCGGCTACATGCGGATAGTTGCCAACCAATCCGCCGCTGCCGGTCAGACACAGGCCATCCTTGTAGTTGACGGTCGAGTATTCGACGGCAACTGTTACGTCGCCCGCTGCCGGAAGTCGATCCTCACCGATTTCCTGGACCGACTGCGAAATCGTGCCATCCTCACCCTTTTCCAATAGCAGTGCCTTGAAGCTCATAACCTCTTTCCTCCTCTGCCTTCACCCCCCCGATGGGTTAGACCGACAAAGCGCGAGCGCCGAGAAATGAATGCTATTCTGTGTTGGTTGCTTTCCGGGATTCCTGTCGTCGCTCTGCTCAAGAAGCCGTTACTGCCCGGTAAAGGAACGGCAGGCTCTCGTTCATGCGGTAGTCGATGTCGCTGTGGTTGTCGGCGAACTCCTGATACTCATGGGCAATCCCAAGGGCGTGCAGCTTTCGGTGCATGATGCGTGCGCCCCACAGTAGTCTAAACTGGTCCTTGGTACCGCAATCAATATAAATCCCCTTGAGCTTTCGAAGATTATCCGCGTAGCGATCCACAAGACGAACAGGATCATGGGCGAGCCATCGCTCCCACCGATCGGGCAGGATCTCGCCGGTGTGCACATCCACCGGCAATCGGAATCCAAGGGGCGCTTGCGGATCGGGATCGTAGTGGGCGGCCATGCCGATCATCATGAGCGCCATACTTTCTGAGCCCTGCACTTTTTCCTTCGCCCATACCGCTTCCAAGAAACGCTGCACCGACTCACCATGCTTGGCCAGTTCTGTGAGCAGATCGGGCAGGTCGCTCAAGTAGGCAAACTCGAAATAGGCATCACCAGAATGACAGGCACAGGCTGCCCAAATATCGGGGCGCAGCAGGCCATGCATCAACGCGCCGTAACCGCCGGAAGATTTGCCGAACACGGCGCGATACTCGCGACCCGGGCGCACGCTGAATTGATTCTCGATGAGGGGAATCACCTCATCGATGAGGTAGTCCAGGTAGCGCCCCGTCGCCGAGGAATTGATGTACTGGTTGCCGCCGTAGGCCGTGAAGCAATCGGGCAGCGCCACCACCACCGGTCCCATCTTCTCACCTGCAATCAAGTAATCCAGCCGCTGTGGCAGATTCATCCCGAACGGCTTCCAGTTGAGCGGGGACTGGCCCGAACCGGTGTAACCTGCCAGATCCATGAACAACGGATACTGCTCGGACTCGTCATAACCTGGCGGGGTATACACCATGAGGAAGCGCGTTGCCGGATCGCCTGGCGCATTGCCTTCGAGGATTGAAGAATCGATGCGGAGCCGATGAACTTGGCCCGGGTTGGCAATGGGTTGAATGCGCATGACGGCACCCCGCAGCTGTGATTTCGAAGCAGTATACGACCATGTCGGAGATTGTGAACCACCCGGCGGCGCCTCCCGATAGCGGCGTTCGGTGGTGCTGCTCGGCGTTGCTCTTGGGGCCGCTTGGTTGGGTTTTTTGCCCCATTTCTCAGGGGGCGCGTTGCCCTGGACAGGGGTATCAAGGAGCTGTTATGGTCTAATAAGCTGTTGTGAAAACGACCGCGTCTGCCCTAGCGGTGCAGCGAGCTTTTGCAGTGGCCTTTGCTGGATCAACAGAGGCTTCGCCGCCCGTGCAGGTTTTTGGCTCCGCGAGAACACGGGCGTTGCTCCTTCAGCAATATCTGGCCTTAGTCAGTCAATCGAGCGAGAACCCCATTCATGCAGCATCTGACTCATCACGAGCGCGTCGGAATGACCCATGCCTTGGTGGAACTTTTAGACGGCTGGGGCGTGGGTGATGGAGACAAACTGAAGATCCTTGGGCTCGCCGGAACCATCCGTAGTCGCACGTTTAAACGCTATCGCGACGGTACGCCCTTTCCTCTCGACCATCAGGTTTTGGAGCACGTGCAACACTTGGTCGGCATTGCCGATGCCTTGCGCACCACGTTTCCGCGCAATGCCGGCATGAGCGCCTATTGGATGAGAAAACCGAACCGCCATCTTAACCACCGCTCACCCCTAGCGGTCCTCATCCAAGACGGCTTAGCGGGGCTCACCCGGGTACGGGCGCATCTCGACTGCACTTATGCGTGGGATCTGACTGGCTCGCGGCATACGGGCACCCACAGGAGCTGAGAGTAGGTGAGTGATCTGCCGCGTTGGTCCGGAAGTCGCTGCGTCAGCGGCTCCTGGCTAGACCACCGCCGCTGCGGGGTGCCTATCGACCAGCCAAGGGCGGAATTGCGTCAGCAGCAGCAGTCCTGGGACAGCGACGGCGGCGCACAGGATAAAAAAGGGCTCCCAACCGAGGGTGCCCGCAAAATAACCCGTAGGCGAAGCGACGATAACCCTGGGGACCCCCATTAGGCTCGACAGCAACGCATATTGCGTGGCCGTGAATTTCTTGTTCGTCAGATGCGCCATGAAAGCCACGTAAGCCGCCGTGCCCATGCCTGCGCTCAGGTTCTCAAAGGTGATTACCCCAGCGAGCCAGGGCACGCTGTCGCCGGCTTCGGCCAAGAACGCAAAACCCAGCGTCGACAAGCTCTGCAGGATGCCGAAGCTCCACAGGCATCGGTACATTCCAAGCCTGAGAATTAGAATACCGCCCAATAGGCTGCCAGACACAGTCGCCCAAAACCCAAATAGCTTGACCACCGTGCCGATCTCGGTTTTGGAGAAGCCGATATCGAGATAGAAGGGCGTGGTCATGTGGCTGGCCATGGTGTCGCCGATTTTATAGAGCAAGATGAACAACAGGATACGAAGCGCATCCTGCCGTTTGAAATAATCCTTAAACGGATCCACCACTGCCTCGTACAGAGTCCGTGGCGCGCCTTCGGCAGCAGTCGGCTCAGGGGCAAACACGGTCGTCAACACCCCGAACAACATCACGCACGCCATGAACAGGTACACCCAGGCAAAGGAGAAGCGATCCGCCAAAATGAGCCCTCCACCCGAAGCCACCAGCATGCCAAGGCGATAGCCATTGACATACAAGGCTGCCCCGAGGCCGAGTTCCTCCTCGGCGAGCGCCTCGCGCCGGTAGGCGTCGATGACAATATCTTGGGTGGCGGAGAAGAAAGTGAGCAATAGTGCGGCAACCCCCAGTTCCAAGGGGTGTTCTCCCGGGCGAACCTGCGCCAGGCCCACGATGGCGAGCATGACCGCCACCTGCGATGCAAGCAGCCAGCCCCGCCGCCGCCCCAGAAAACTCGGCGTATAACGATCCAGCAGCGGCGCCCAAAGGAACTTGAGGGTGTACGGCAGACCTACCAGGGCAAATAGCCCGATGGTGCCAAGATCAATGCCCTCCTCGCGCATCCATGCCTGCAGCACGGAGCCAGTCAGCAGCAGTGGCAAGCCGCTAGCAAATCCCATCGACAGCGCAATCCACATGCGGCTTGAGACCACGGTGCGCAGAGTACCGACGAGGCTCGAACTCATGACATGACAACAACCGGTGGCAGCGTGTTTTGGAAGTTCCTGCGGCGAAAGAGGCTAGATATATGCCACATCGGGCTGAGCGGCTCAGCCTATTTCTCGGGGAGATAAACCTGTTGAGCGGCGCACCCTAAAGCTGTCTAAAAACGCCGCGGGCACCGCCAGGGGAAGCACCGCAGTTTGCAAGAAGCGCCTCAGAAACGGTCGGGGCGAAGGTCGTCCACATCCATCGACGGCGTCCCGCGCAAAATCCAGTCAGCGATGAGCTTTCCGGTAACGGGCCCAAGGGTCAGCCCCATCATGGCATGGCCGGTGGCAACAAAAAGTCTTGGGTAACGCGGCAGAGGACCGATCGCTGGAAGACCGTCCGGCAGGCAAGGTCGCAGCCCGCACCACTCCGACAATGACTCTCCCTCATCCATCCCGTCGAGATAGCGGGACGCGGCCCGAGTCAGTTGCTCAAGGCGCGGACGCCGGATCACGTGGTTAACGCCGGAGAATTCCAGCGTCCCGGCAAAACGTACAAAACCATCCATGGGGGTGCAGAATACAGCGCGCTCACCGAGCACGCATGGCTGGGTGAGGAAAGGCGTTTCACCGGCCCGCGGAACCCGATCTCGGTGATACCCTTTTGCCGGCTGAAGTGGCATCCGGTATCCGAGCTTACTGACAAGCGCCGCATCATACGCCCCCGTGGCCAACACCACGGTGTCGGCGCGTATGACATCGCCGTTCGCCAGGCGCACGCCGCAAACCCGCGCCCCGTCCGCCAACACCTCCGCTACCTTGGATCCGCTGCGAAACGATACCCCGTACTGCCGGGCGCGCGCCGCCAGCTCACAAACAAACCGATGCGGATTTACCGTAGCCGCTTCCGGATAGAAGATACCGCCGCTGACGCGCTCGCTAAGCGCCGGCTCGCGCAATCTGAGTGCCGCCCCATCGAGCACCTCCGGCCGATAGCCGTGGCTTCGGAGCAGTGCAAGCTCCTGCCCCACCGCGTCCAACGAGTGCCGGCTAAGGTATAACTCATAGTAACCCTTGCGTTGATAATGACAATCGAGCTGCTCCGTCGCCACCAGGTTTTCGAACAAAGCCGACGTCGCGTGACCCAAAGGGCCTAACACCCCCATGCTGCGCTCAAGATGACGGCTGTGGCAGTGCCTGCTGAAAGCCCACAGCCAGCGCATCAGAGCGGGATCGAAGCGGGGCGCGATGTAGAGCGGACTCAATGGGTCAAACAGGGACCGGAGCGCTTGCTTCACCCGCCCGGGCTTGTTAATCGGTGCGTGGCCCGGAGCAATGGTGCCGGCATTGCCATAGGAAGCCCCCATGCCAATCTCGTCCCGTTCCAGCACCGTAACCCGTGCACCGCCTTTGGCAAGAAAATAGGCGCAACAGACACCGATGACCCCGCCGCCGACGATCACGACTTGAGGTTTACTTTCTGCCGGCATTCGTGGCATTCCTAGAAGCGCCTTTCAACATCGGTTCCGACCGGATGCGCCACACCAGCGCATCCGGAGCCGGTCGCGGCCGCCCCTTCGCCGAACCGCTCCCGAGCTCGGGCAAACCGGAAAACCGCCCCCACGCTGAGAATTGCCTACACCGCGCCACCGATGACGGCAACCCGCAAGCAGCACCCACTGAAGTATCTCGGATCCTATCATCTCCGCACCCCCCTGGCGTAAATGCAACCACACCCTATGGGGAAGGTCCATCAGTCGGGTGATTTTCCTCAGAAGCGAAGAATGCACGGTAACTCCGCCGCCACCGCCCGCCGATCATCGACGCTTTTCTCTTCGCATCAATGCGTTCGCGCCGAGGCCAACCTTGGCGTGATGAAACCGGTCACAGGCATCATGCAAAGTGACGGCGATGGGTTGCATCGAGCTTGCATCCCGAGAACAACGGGTCATGCAACGCGTGTCGCCATTCCTTACCAGCTTGGTGCGATCCAACTCGTAAAGCAAGCGCCTCGCAATCCCCTAAGAAGCTGCCGTAAAAGCGTCGCGAGTGCCGGCAGAAGCGGGTCGGCGTTGCACCAATCTTTGCTTGGGAACGACGCTCTCGACAAGTAAACTAGCGTTCGCGCAAAAGCATCAACACCGCTTTCTTGAAACTGTTTTCAGCCTGTTGCGAGGGTCGACAGAGCATGGCGCGCGGCGACTCGGACCCGCAACAGGCCCGGGAGTCCATCAGGTCCTGCGACGCCGCGCAATGTCGCTACGGCACGCGCAGGCATGCTTAAGATGGCTTCCAAGGAGCTTCCTTGACCGGCGAAGTTAGGGGTCATGGGTGCAATATCACTGCATCGGCGTTTAATTGGAGAAGCGAGTGGGAACGAATAAAAAGAGATCGGATTTTCTTGTCCTAGGTGGGGGCATTGCCGGGCTTGCCATTGCCGAGCTGCTTCAGCGTTCAGGGGCTTCCGTAGTGCTCTTGGAAAAGAACGAGACCCTGTGCTCGGAGGCATCGGCCGAACAGCAGGGCTGGTTTCACACTGGAGCACTCTACACGGCTCTGCCGCGCAATTCTTTCTGTCGAACCCTGGTTGCTAACCTTGATGATCTCATCGATTACTATAATGTCTTCCCCGGCATGAACCTTCGGGTGGACAAGCACATTTACACCGCTGATCGAGAAGGCTGGTTTTCCAATCGAACCAATTTCTATCTGTATGCCCATCGCAAAGGAGTCGGTTGGCAGTGGAAGCTACCCTGGTCCCTTGCCCTGCATCGCGCGAAACGGCGCATGTCGTGGTTTGAGCTGCTCGATGCTTCAAGAAGCCTTAGCCACCAACTGGGTGCTGATTCCAAAGTGATTACCTCCGTGGTTCAGACGCCACCCGCCGGTATTAATCTCCCTGATGTCGCCTTTACCCTAAAGTCGCAAGACCGCGGCATGAATACGCGGCTCATCGCTGCCGATCTCCTGAGGTCGTATCTGAGTTGCGGTGGAGTGGTCAAGACCAACGTCCTTGCCAAATCCGTAGCGCGAAGCCAGGTGACGGCCACGGATAGCGCCGGAGAGACGAAGCTGTTTCAGGCACGTCACATCATTCTCACTGCAGGCAAAAGCAGCCACCTATTCAGTGATGAAATCCGAGTCTTCGCCCGTTCGCTTTTAGTTGTCTCACCTGCATTGACCGACATTAATTTTGTCAACATGTCACCGCACAGAGAACAAACCATCAATCATCTTTACCACCGATACGAGGGTAGCGATTACTCCGTCATCGGAAACGCCTCTTATCACGATGCGCAGACAGCCACCGCAGAAACCATGCGCCGCACTACCTCGAGACTGTTCGCACTTGCGAAAAAGGTGTTTCCAAATCTGGAACACGCTAAAGTAGCGGTCTTCTATGGCTACAGAACGGAACTCACGCAGTCCTCGTCCATCCGCAACCCTCTCTACCACATCAAAGATTATGAGCACTACACGCTTGCCTTGCCCGGCAAGTTTTCTCTTTGTTTCAGCCTAGCTGCAAACATCTGCCGGCATTTTGGCATTGAGCCGGTGAGCCGCACGCGGATGCCACAGGATATTGTGGTAGAGCAATTGATCGGACTGCCACGACACGTTCAGATCGCAAAACAATTGGCTTTCAAGGCTGATGAACAGCGCCCGAATACACTCGGAAGTGATCGACGATCGAGGCGAGGGCAGGTACAAAGTACCGCAGCAATGAAAAGCCAAGCCGCTCGAGATTAGCCGCGAACTTTTTCTGAGGAGCTGTTTTGAGCATGTCGCGAGAGCCGAAAAAGCAAAAAGCACTATGGCGCCCAAGAATCCATGGGGTCGTTGCTTGATTGTCTACAATCCGGGGGCCTGACGGTTTCAGGCCCGCTGGATCCTGTCGATCGGCTGGTACACCACCAACACGTCGCACGGCGCGCGATGTACGACCGCATCGGCGGTAGCGCCAAAGAGGACATCCACGCCGTATTCACCGT
>JAGTVB010000369.1 GCA_018224385.1 Gammaproteobacteria bacterium | reverse complement strand
GGCTCGTAGTGCACCGCGGCCGTCCCCAGGACCGCCAGGCCGGGCGGATTTATCTCGCCTTCGTCGTGGTTGGCGAGATGGCCCTCTTCACGGCGCTACTCCTGGGACACCATGCAGGGGCCAGTCTCGAGTTTGCCCAGATGCGTATCGCCGTAGCCGAGCACCCGGTACGCGATCTGTTTCTCGCGATGGTGGTGATCGGCTTTGGCATCAAATCCGGGGCCATAACGCTGCATCTGTGGATGCCCCTAGCCTACCGGGCATCACCGATTCCAGCCGCGAGCGCGCTGAGCGGCGCCATGTTTGCCGCGGGTCTTTTCGGTTGGCTGCGCCTGCTACCCCTAGGCGATACGGCGGCGCCGGAGTGGGGAAGCCTATTGGTCATCGCCGGCCTGGCAGCGGCTTTCTTCGGAGTCATCGTGGGCTTGACTCAATACGACCCCAAGGCTTTGCTTGCATACTCCAGTATGAGTCAGATGGGTCTGATGACCGCCGGCCTCGGTGCGTCGCTTGCCGCACCGCAGGCATGGCCGATGATGCTCGCTGGCGTTGTCGTGTTTGCATTACATCACGCGCTGGTCAAGGCAGCGCTGTTTCTCGGCCTGGGTGTCGCCCGCGCCGCCAACACCAGCCAGATATGGCCGGTTGGCATCGGCCTGCTGCTTCCCTCGCTCGCCCTTGCCGGTTTACCGGGAACGAGTGGCTTGCTCGCCAAGGCGATGTTAAAGACCGGCGCCGTTGCCGCGGGCGTCTGGGGCAGTTGGCTGTACGCCGCGCTGCCCTGGAGCTCGCTGGCAACCACCCTCCTCGTCAGCCGGTTCATCTGGCTGGCATGGCCACGCCCGGCGGCGCAAGCAGGCGGAGCGCCGCGTGGGATCTGGGTACCGTGGTCCATGCTACTGGTAGCGGTGGCGGGCGCATCGTGGTGGGTGCCGGGGGTGGAAGTCGAAGGGTTGTGGGCGAGAGAAAGCCTGCTGGGTGGCTTTTGGCCGGTGGCCCTCGGCGCGCTGGTGTCGGCACTGATCGCATGGTTGAACCGACGGGGCCGGTGGCGGCTATCCATTTCGCTACCGCCGGGCGACCTACTGGTGCCCCTGTCGTCAGTGGCCGAGCGCCTGGTGCAAGGCGCCAGCTGGTTGGGCCACGAGTGGCTGCCGGGGCAGCGCCAGCGGGTGCTGAGGTTATTGCAGACCGAACAGGATAGCGCCGCGCAAACCCTTGCCACGGGTCGCATGGAAGCACGCATCACGCGCTGGCCCATGGGCATCGGATTTTATTTGCTGCTGGCCATTGCCCTTGCCGCCATGATGCTCGCGCTGCAGGCGTAGACGGGCGTCAGGATAACATGATCTCGCTCAAACTGGCCCAGCCCGCCTCTGCTAGGATAGGCGAGTCATCAACGCCGAGCGTCTTCAATGAGAGCTGACCATCCCGCGCATCCCACGGCCTGGCATGTCCTGTCGCGTGACCAGGCGTTGAACGAGCTGCAATCCACCCGTCAGGGGCTCACCGCCCAGCAGGCGGCGCAGCGGCTTGCCCGCCACGGCCCCAATCTGCTGCCACCGCCGAAGCGCCGCGGGCCGCTCGCGCGCTTCCTGCTGCAATTCCACAACGTGCTGATCTATGTGCTGCTGGCAGCAGCGATCATCACCGCTTTGCTCGGCCACTGGGTGGACAGTGGCGTCATTCTCGGCGTGGTGGTAATCAACGCCGTCATCGGTTTTATCCAGGAAGGCAAAGCGGAACGTGCCCTGGAGGCCATCCGCGGCATGCTCTCGCCGCACGCCGAGGTGCTGCGCGACGGGCGCCGTCAGGAGATCGATGCCATTGACCTGGTGCCCGGGGACATCGTCTTCCTCGCCTCAGGTGATCGGGTGCCAGCGGACCTGCGGCTCACCGAAGTGAAGAGCCTGAAGATCGAGGAGGCGGCACTGACCGGCGAGTCGGTGGCGGTGGAAAAGCAGCTGGAACCGGTGCCCAAGGATGCCCCTTTGGGCGATCGCGGCTCCATGGCCTGGTCCGGCACGCTGGTGACCTATGGCCAGGCCCGGGGCGTCGTGGTCGCCACCGGGCCGGCCACCGAGATCGGTCGCATCAGCCGGATGCTGTCGGAGGTGCAGGAACTGACCACCCCCTTGCTGCGC
This sequence comes from Gammaproteobacteria bacterium, assembly GCA_018224385.1. Taxonomy (GTDB): domain Bacteria; phylum Pseudomonadota; class Gammaproteobacteria; order HK1; family HK1; genus JAGTVB01. The sequence continues at coordinate 6,889 of JAGTVB010000369.1, read as the reverse complement.
CAGTTGGCGGTGTTCGGCCACTGGCTCACCGGGGCGATCCTTTTTATGGCCGCCTCCGCCTTCGCCTTCGGCACCCTGGTGCGCGACTTTACCCCCGGCGAGATGTTTCTCGCCGCAGTAGGTCTGGCGGTGGCGGCCATCCCCGAAGGGTTACCGGCCATCTTGACCATCACGCTTGCCATCGGCGTGCAGTCCATGGCCCGGCGCAACGCCATCGTCCGGCGGCTGCCGGCGGTAGAGGCTTTGGGCTCGATCACCGCGATCTGCTCCGATAAGACCGGTACGCTCACCCGCAACGAGATGACCGTGCAGGGGATCATCACCGCCGATCACCTGTTCACGGTTTCGGGAACCGGCTACGCCCCCCACGGCGGCTTCAGCCTGGAAGGGCGCGAGGTACAGCTGGACGCGCACCCGGAGCTGGCCGACATCGGCCGCGTGGGGCTGCTGTGCAACGATGCCGCACTGGAGCAGAGCGACGGCCAGTGGCGGCTGTCCGGTGATCCCACCGAAGGGGCGCTGATTACTCTGGGTCTGAAGGCGGGCCAGAACCCGGCTTTCGAAGCGGAATCCCTGCCGCGCACCGACGTCATCCCCTTCGAATCGGAACACCGCTTCATGGCCACCCTGCACCACGACCACAGCGGTCACGGGTTTATCTTCCTCAAAGGGGCGCCGGAGCGCGTGCTGGAACTGTGTGCCGGGCAACGTCAGGCAGGCGAGGACCGGCCCCTGAACCCGAAGCACTGGCACGTGGCCATGGAGGCGGCGGCCGGACGCGGCATGCGGCTGCTGGCACTGGCCATGCGTCCCGCCGAGGATGGCTGTCGAGCGCTGGCCTTCGCGGACGTGGAGGTCGGTGGCTTCACCCTGCTGGCGGTGCTCGGGATCGCCGACCCACCGCGCGAGGAGGCGATCCGCGCGGTGGCCGATTGCCGCGCCGCCGGCATCGGCGTCAAGATGATTACCGGCGACCACATCGCCACCGCCCGCGCCATCGGCGCGCAATTGGGCCTAGCGGAGGAGGTGCACGCGCTCTGCGGCGCCGACATCGAGACGATGAACGAGGCCGTGCTGCGCCAGGCGGTCAGCAACACCGAAATCTTCGCCCGCGCCAGCCCGGAACATAAGCTGCGTCTGGTCAAGGCCTTACAGGCCAACGGCGAAGTGGTGGCGATGACGGGCGATGGTGTAAACGACGCCCCGGCCCTCAAGCGCGCCGACGTCGGGGTGGCCATGGGCATGAAGGGCACCGAGGCGGCCAAGGAGGCCTCGGAGATGGTCCTGACCGATGACAATTTCGCCTCCATCGCGGCCGCCGTAGAGGAGGGCCGCACCATCTATGACAACATCCGCAAGGCCATTGTCTTCATCCTGCCCACCAACGGCGGCCAGGCCGGCGTGCTGGTGGTCGCCATCCTGCTGGGGCTGCATCAGCTACCCATCACGCCGGTGCACATCCTGTGGGTGAATATGGTCACCGCCATCACCCTGGCCTTGGCGCTCGCTTTCGAGCCGGCGGAGGCAGACATCATGCATCGCCCGCCACGGGATCCCCGCGAGCCCATTCTGACCCCCTTCATGCTTTGGCGGGTGGCTTTCGTCTCCGCGCTGCTGGTGGGCGGCAGCTTGGGACTCTTTCTGTGGGAACTCGATCGCGGCGCAGCGCTCGAGGTAGCGCGCACGGCCACCGTCAACCTGCTGATGCTGAGCGAGGTATTCTACCTGTTCAACTGCCGCCGTCTGACCACCTCCATTCTGTCCTGGGACGGGCTGCTGGGCAGCCGTTCTGTGCTCCTAGCCATTCTTGTCCTGATCGGCCTGCAGCTGCTGTTTACCTACCAGCCAAGCATGCAGACGCTGTTCCACACAGCCGCTCTGGACTGGGCGGCCTGGGGACGAATCCTCACCTTTGGCTGTGCCGTGCTGCTGCTCGTGGAATTGGAAAAAGCGTTCATACGCCACCTCGCGCGGCGCCGCCGCCCACGCCAGCGCGAATTGGGCAGGGCGTGACGGGGAGGTGTAGGGATCACCGACGTGAAGCCTACGCCGGTGTATGACGACATCACCGCCAGCGGTGGCTGATCAAAACTGATTTCTGACGACGGGCTGGCCATGTATGAACCCTTTTCCGAGTTGGCACTGCTGCTAATGATTGCCGCGCTGGCCGGCGCCCTGGCCGTGCGGCTGCGCCAACCGGTGCTCATTGCCTATATCGTGGTAGGCATTCTGGTGGGGCCAGCGGGCGTTGGTCTTGTCAAGGCCTACGACCAGATTGGCCTGCTCGCCCAAATCGGCGTCGCGGTCTTGCTGTTCCTGGTCGGGCTGAAACTGGACTTGCAGCACGTCCGCCACATCGGACCGGTGGCGCTGGCCACGGGCCTCGGCCAACTCGGCTTCACCATCCTGTTCGGCTGCTTGCTCCTCCTCGTTCTAGGAAAGGCGGTCATGGACGCCCTGTATGTGGCGGTAGCCCTCACCTTCTCCAGCACCATCATCATCATCAAGCTGCTCTCCGATAAGCGGGAGTTGGATTCCCTGCACGGGCGCATCGCCGTCGGCTTCCTGATCGTCCAGGACATCGCCGTGGTGCTGGCGATGATGGCCATGAGCACCCTGCGCGGCGCCGCCGAGGCAACTCCATGGGAGGTCGCGGGCTCGCTGCTGTTGCGGGTGTCGGCGGCGGCATTGCTGATGTTCGTGCTCATGCGCTACGTGCTGCCCGGCGTGGCGGGGGTCATGGCGCGCTCTCGGGAACTGCTATTGGTGTTCGCCATCGCATGGGGCACAGGTCTGGCGGCCGTCGGGGAGTGGGCCGGATTCTCCAAGGAAGCCGGGGCCTTCTTGGCGGGATTCTCCCTGGCCTCGACCTCGTATCGCGAGGCCATCGGGGCGCGGCTCGCTGGCATCCGCGATTTCCTGCTGCTCTTTTTCTTCATCGACCTGGGAGTCAGGCTGGAGTTCTCCACCCTGAGCGGGGAACTGTGGTCGGCGGCGGTGCTCTCGGGCTTCGTGCTCATCGGCAACCCGCTCATCGTCATGGCCATCATGGGCTATATGGGCTACCGCAAGCGCACCGGCTTCCTAGCGGGACTCACCGTGGCTCAGATCAGCGAATTCTCCATCGTCTTCGTGGCCATGGGCATCTCCCTAGGCCACGTGGGGGTCGAAGCCCTGGGGCTGACCACCCTGGTGGGCGTAGTCACCATCGCCCTGTCCACCTATATGATCCTGTACTCTCAGCACCTGTACGAACGACTTGCTCCCTGGCTGCGCGCATTCGAGCGCCGACGCCCCTATCGGGAACTGGCCGTGGAGCGTCAAGCCCACGGGATCAAGGCCCCAGAAGTGGTGGTGTTTGGCCTGGGACGCTATGGCGAACGTCTGGCCAGGCGTCTCAAGGAGGCGGGCGTCACCGTGCTGGGGGTGGATTTCGATCCGGAAGTGGTGCGGCATCTGCGCCGACAGGGCTTGATGTTGCGCTTCGGCGATAGCCAGGATCCGGATTTCCTGGAGAGCCTGCCCCTGGAAGCGGTACCTTGGGCCGTCAGCACCCTGCCGGACCTGGCGTCCAATCGCGCCTTGCTCCATGCCCTGAGGGCACGGCGCTTCGGCGGTGAGATCGTCATCGTCGCGCGCGACGAAGCACAGCATAGCTCGCTCAAACGGGCCGGCGCCCCGACCGTCCTCTATCCGTTCCGAGACGCCTTGGATTTTACCGCGGAGCACTTGGCCACGCTCATACGGCCTGGAGAGGCTCTCTCGTGAAGCCACCAACCGGAATCTTCCCCGCCACTGACCGCTCCGCCCGGGGCGCGCGCGATCCACCGCGCCTTGCGTAGCGCGCCGCCGAAACCGATGTTCATCACTCACCACGGCCTTAACAGCGCGCTTAACCCTCTGCGTCAATGGTCTCGACACGCACCCGCGTCAGCCCGCTGCTGTAAAAGCCGAGCTTTTTGGCGGCACCGGCGCTCACGTCGATGATTCGGCCCTGAACGAAGGGCCCCCGATCGTTGACGCGCAGGATCATTGAGCGGCGATTTTCTAGGTTCGTGACGCGCACGAAGCTGGGAAGCGGCAAGTATTTATGCGCCGCGGTAAAGCCCATGGGATCAAAGGCCTCACCATTGGCGGTCATGTGGCCGCCTTTTTGACGCCGGGTTTCATAGCCGTACCAGGACGCAATTCCCTCTTCACGATAGTGCTTGGCGCGTTTCCCAGAGAAAGGAACATAGCGCTTGCCCCTAACCACGTAGGGGGATGCTTTGACGCGCCCTTGGCGTATCGCTTCTTTAGGCGAGAGATTATCGATCGTCTCGATCTCTCCCTGCAGCAGCGGCCAGGTCAGGGGTGCCTTGACCACATCGAAGGTGAATCGCCCCACGCGGTAAACGATCCGGCCCGTACCTATGCCGACCACGACAGCGGTTTTCGTGACGGTGTAGGTGGCGCGAACCGTTTGCTTCGTCACCTGGTAAGCACCGGAGACGAAACTGCACGCGCCAATGGGGACGAACATGCAGAGGGTCGCCAGTTGCACGATAGGACCGAGCCCCCGCGCATTTTCTTGCCGCGTCATTATCGCTAGGGCAAGCGCCGCTATTTCAAAGAGCAACTTCGAAGAATATTAAGCAATCGGGACGGTAGCCCGGCGGAAGCGTTGCCGGAAGCGCCGATCACCAACCACCGCGCGTCAGCGATTAAATGCGCGCCCAATCCAATGCCAGTGCGGTTATGACACTGGGTAAAACGGGTGACGTATGCTCCGGACCACAGTGCAGCGATGGCGGTATTTGGAACGAGCCATTGCTATCGAAACCGCCGAGCGCATAAGTGCTCATTTACTGCGGCCGAGTTCTTGCTAGCAATACCGGCAAGCCCCGTTCTTGCATCCGCGACTTTAGCCTCGGGGTGGGGTTCAAGCTCAACTGAAAGCAACCTTCACCACAGAGCGACGAGCCTTTAGGCAGCGCAGAATCCGCCTTCTCAAGCAGACTGAAAAATTCTGCCGTATCCAAGCATCTTGTACGAGCCGATAACTAAGGGACACACAGACGCGACGGCTCGGTTAATGCAAGGCCATCTGTTCGATAGAGGGGCTCAGAAGTGGCTTATCGATCATCAACACATCCCAGTGCGTGTCCCAAACACTTCGTTGACCTTTCTTCCATTGCAATTCCTTTTCATGGGCTTTGGCATACTCCAGCGCTTCCCGCTCACTTTCGGCTTCAATCACAGTCGTCCAAGGCACGGTGACCTGCAAGGCTTTATAAACAAGATACGTTTTCTTCCTCATCAGACTAACCTCCAGCAATAGAAACGTCCTTGTTGTATGACGCCTTACAGCAAGAGTTTCGAAGGATTGCGCTACTTCAAAACACGATAAGGCAAATCCATCCGAAACAGAATGCGTCTGTGACGAGTTGTTGACGAATCAATATGCCAATTATTGGTTCGTCGGTGCTTTATTCACCCCGGCTGCAAAAGGACAGTTCTGTACTAAATCATGGCGCGCATCCCGTTGACGATTGAGGCACTTCGGGAGCACAGCGGTAAGTAAAATCATCGCATTCGTTCCGGCCCGGGAGCAACCGGGAGTCGCACTGATGCGCGCTTATGAAGGGATTCACGAGCAGCCGAAACGTAGGAAAGTTATCGTCCTGGGATGGATACACTTGACCTCCACCAAAAGGCGGCTTTCCTCGTGCCGAGGCCCGAGTACAGCGGCAAGCGCTGTCCTGCCTTATCCGCTCGCATCCATGACACCTCCGGCACTGCGGGACAGAGCGCCACGGCGCACCCCAACGATACTGCCTCGTGGTCAGGAAAACTGCTCGAGACAACCCCGCCCCCGTAGCCCGGTGCGCTCAACACCTGCCGCCCAAGCTCGTGTTTGCTCAAGCGGATCGCGACCCAATCGCGGCAACATCATCCATTCAATTGCTGCACTAACCGTGACAGCGTCTCGCGCATCTGCCGATGCTGCTGTTCAAGGTGCTCGCGAACGTGGGCACGAATCACTCGGCGCAACTCCTCAGACATTTTTAGCCGCGCTGCAATCGACGGCTGGCCCGGTGCGACGAGTTCCACAGGGGCATCGTCTGCGAGGCCCATAAGTTCCTCGCTTTGGGCGATGGCATGCTCAATAGCCGCAAGACTCTTCAGAAACTGTTGGACCCGCTCAACCTCATTGACCAATCTACTTTCTCCTATGTCGCTGTCGGTGTTGCCGCGATGGCGTAGGACCGCCAGAGAGCTCCCCACTTCAATGACATTGAAGCCGTGAACCTTCTTCACCTTGGATCACATCGAACAAACGGTTGAGCGCGAAGCCAAGGAACTGGGCAGTGAGGAGGCACAATCGCCACGAATTTGCCTCCAGGCTTCGAATCAGTGTCAATCTATCTTACACGCCATCGCCCAACCATCGGAGCGCTACAAGTCTCTGACGCATGAGACATTATCACATGAACTACCTGCACTTCGATGGTGAAGTCACCATAATTACTGTCACGCCTCTCAATGCGACTGTGATGAAAGACTGGGGCGTTTGCAGAAAATTTTTCTGCAGTTTACAGACACGGCCGACAGCCTCTCTAACCCATTGATAAATTTGCACCTTGCCGATGGTATAGCAGTTGCTTCAGGTTCGCCAGCCGATTCTCGAAGTAGGTCCCATCCCTGGGACGATACCCTGGTACCAGTAAATCGCATTGCTGTGCCTGGCAAAAAAACCTAAAAGTAAATAGGTTTGTGCAGACTACCTGACGCGGAGAGTCGGAAATTGAACAGGCGGTGCTCCTTGGAACGATCACCACTCAGAACCTGAGCAAGATCGAGGGAAGTACCCAGCTGGCTGAGCAAGGGAGTCCAGACAAATGACACG
>JAGTVB010000368.1 GCA_018224385.1 Gammaproteobacteria bacterium | reverse complement strand
GTGAGGCGTGTCAACCGGGCGGTAGCGGTTGTGGTCGCGGCCGGGACACCGAAGAGCGGCGCGAAAACGCTGTGGCGCAGGCCGTAATTTTGATCCGGTGCATACCAGATAACCTTGTTTTGACGCAGGCTTTTCACGACACTTCGAATATCGCCCCGGGGAATAGTTTTATCGAGATAACGCCGGCGGCCGCGATTGAGCACCTTTTCCAGAACAGGATTACCCTGCGCTCTGTATAGCGCCCTACCTCGCATGCCCGTGCGCAGTGACAGCAATCGACCCGCAATTTCTGAGCAGGTGAAATGGCCGTTCAACAGCAGTATCCCCCTGCCCCGCTTCAGCGCGGCCGCGATATGCTCCAAGCCTTCTACGGTTACCAATGGCTCAAGCCTTCTGTCCGTTGCCCAGCAGCTCAGCGCGATCTCAAGTACCGCAATACCCAGGGACTCGAAATGACGCCGTACCAAAGCCCGCTGGTCAGCGGCCTCCAAATCCGGAAAGCAAAGGCGTAGGTTAATTGCGGCAATTTCACGTCGTTTTCGCAGCACCCGCATCAGCAATCGTCCGCAGAGGGCACCGATCCCGAGGAGCCACCGATACGGCAGCTGCACCAGCAACCACAGCATTCCAACAGCGATCCAGGTTGGCCACCAACGAGGATGCACCGTTTCTGGAATACGCTGCCGGAGCGCTTTTGGGCTGTCGTGAAAAGTCACGGTAGCGCACGCAGACAGTCTGTAAAGCGATTGCTTGGCAACCAACCCACGAGTGCTGGCGCACCATGCGAAAACAACACGAGGTAATTGACAGCGAAGGTCCGAAAGCTCATCTTGAAGTCAGGTAAATAGTACCGCCTGCAACAAAAAACCATGGCCTTTACCGTAGCACCGTTGCGTGGCGGCTCGAAATCCTCAGGTACTGCCATGTACACTCCGCTCCTGAACCGCCATACGCGTTGCGACTCGGGCATTCGCGGCAGTTTTACAAGGCCGCCTTAGTACGGCCTACGGCCCCAGGGACCTCCCACAGCCCGCAACATCCGGTTTCATACAGAATGCGCATTGCCCTTATCAGGCTGACGTCACTGGGAGATATTATTCTCTGCATGGCCTCTTTGCAAATAATCAAACGACATCTACCCACATGCACCATTACTTGGATCGCAGATAGCAAATTCGCCGATATACTTGACTACCATCCGGATTTGCAAAGCGTTATTAAACTAGATTTAAGGGAAACAAAAAAACACTTCTCACTCGCCAAAGCACGGCATGAGCTGCACAAAATAACTGGCCACGGCGATTTCGACCTCGCCATTGACCTGCACGGCATGTTGAAGTCTGCAATTGTCACCCGTCTTACGGCAAAGAAATGCTGTGGATTCGTAGCCAAGCAGGTGAAAGAACCCCTGGCCAGCTGGCTGTACCAAAGGCGTTATCACATTTCTTTCGACATGCCGGTTGTTGCACGGTATGTTGCTTTAGTCGCCAGGTCTCTTGAATTTTCTTTCTTGGAAGAAGAGCTTCTTGAGAAGCAACCATATCTCTATTATTCCGATAGGGACAGGTTTTTTACAAACAAATACTTCAATCAAAAGAAAAAAAATATTATTTTCATTCCAGAAACCAGCATGCCTTACAAGAACTACCCTAAGGACAAGTATGTGAATATTGCCAATCTGCTGGGCGAAAACATACTCATAACCTCGGGTAATCCGGTTGAAAGAAAAACAGCAGAGTATATCGCAGAAAAGTCACCGTTCATAACATTGCTGCCATTCCTCAATCTCAATCAGCTGAAAGCGGCGATATCGCAGGCCGATCTGGTGATTGGCGCAGACACTGGACCAAGCCATGTTGCCTGGGCAAACAATATTCCGTCCATTACATTATTTGGTGCAACGCCATCGAACTGTAGTTATGCAACAAAGATAAATAGAATAATCGCTTCGCAAAGGAAAACCGTGACAACGCACATCGACAAGACAGATTTTTCCATTCGCGATATCCCAGAGCGCCTCGTCTTAGAAACGGCTGAAGAACTTCTGAAGTAATGGTTGCCAGGCGTTGAAGGTATACGCTTCATTAGAATCCGTTTTCGCCAGGGTGCGAGCGCCGGCGAAGCAAAACACACAGTGGGAGGAAAAATCGTCAGAAACGATTTTGAGCAGCGACCAGCACAGCAGGTCTTCAAATATCCTCAAGATTGGCACGGCTCACGCAGCAGCACGTCGGTAACTGAACCCAGCCATCCTCTGGGAGTTTTTTGGCGCGGGGGTGTCCGGATACTACTGGCAAGAGGTTTTCAACAAGGCCAGCCCTGTCTGTAGAAGTTGCGATTTCCGTCCGATCGCGTAGCCTTCAGGAAATTCTGGTGTGCCCTTTGCTGCATCGAGCGGGAGCCCTTCCGCGCCATATCGGGCAGCAAACCGATGCCCTTTGGTAGCTGCATCTGCCGAGCAGTGGCATCGAGGGAGGGCCATCCGAACCATTATCACGTCTCTGGATTTTGAGTTGGTTGATTTCGATGCTTGATCACGACTTTGAACTGGCAAGTTATTTTCATGCTCAGCTGGACGAGCACGAAGCGTTGATAGCAGCGACGCGGCAGGTCCTCGAGGAACCTTTCGCAAAATTGGTACACTTTGCAACGCAGGCGATTCGAAGTGGCGGTAAGATTATCCTCTTTGGCAATGGCGGCAGTGCGGCCGATGCCCAACATATTGCTACCGAGCTGACGGTTCGATATACGAAATTTCGCGAACCCATTGCGGCAGTTGCGTTGACGACGGATACCTCCGCGCTGACGGCCATTGGCAATGATTATGGGTTTGAACATCTCTTTGCTCGGCAGCTTCAAGCGCTAGGCCGAGAGGCTGACCTCGCAATCGCTATCTCCACTTCCGGTAACAGCCGCAACGTGATCCGTGCGCTGACGATGGCCCAGCAGCTGGGAATGCGCAGCGCGGCGCTCACGGGCTGCGGAGGCGGTGAATTGCGCAAACTGACCGATCCGGCACTCATCGTTCCGTCCCATTGCACGGCCCGGATACAGGAGATGCATATAACGCTCGGACATATGTTTTGCGGTGCTCTCGAGCATTCCCTGGCACTGCTTTGAAACCGGCTTGAGCACGCCCGTAAGTGCGCAGCCGACCCGGCGCGTCTTGATCATCAAAACATCCTCTCTGGGCGACGTCGTGCACACCATGACCGCGCTCACAGACGCGGCCCTGGAAGCGCCGGATATACGCTTCGATTGGCTGGTGGAGGAATCACTGGCGGATCTGCCGTCTTTGCACCCAGCAGTCGACAAAGTTATGCCTGTGGCGTTCCGACGCTGGCATCGACAGCCTCTAGAATTCCTCAGGTCCGGAGAATATCGAAATCTAAGAACTGCCTTGGGGAGCATTCGGTATGATGCCATCATCGATGCCCAGGGTCTGCTCAAGAGCGCGCTGCTGAGTTGGCTCGCCCAAGGGACACGCTATGGCTTGGATTGGTTTTCAGTACGCGAGCCGTTGGCGAGTCTCGTCTATCAGCGGCGCGTTCGCATCGCTAAGGATACGCACGCTGTGCTCGCGCTGCGGCAACTGTTCAGCGCCGCGCTCGGCTACACAATGCCAGGTTCGGCACCGGCACTTATGATTGACCGCACCCGCCTTCCGCCTTCCCCACCTGCCGCCTGCCCCTATGTGGTCTTTGTTCACGGTACCCAGTGGCCAACGAAGCATTGGCCCGAGCGTTACTGGATCGATCTGGCTCACCTTGTTCAAGGCGCGGGGTTCACCTCATGGCTTCCCGCGCACGGCGAAGTGGAAGGCCACCGTGCCCGCCGCATCGCAGAAAGCTGCTCCGCGGCACGGATCTTACCGCCATCTGGGCTCGCTGAGGTGGTGAGCATCCTAGCTGCCGCTGAGGGCGTTGTGGGTGTAGACACGGGCCTGGCGCACTTAAGCGCCGCCCTGGGTGTTCCTACCGTGGTATTATTTGGTCCCACCAGTCCCCGGCGCACAGGTGCTGTCGGACACCATCACCGCAACCTGTCGGCGACCTTCACCTGCGCTCCGTGCCTGCGTCGGCAATGCCGATATGACGGGCCAAGCCAAGTCACCCCCGCCTGCTTTGAAAACTTATCACCCAGCCGCGTTTTCACTGAACTGATGTACCTGATGGGCGAACGCACTGTCGCTTCAGGCGCGGTACATTAACGTCGTGTTCTCAAGCACTCAACGACTGCTAAAGACGTTCCCCTCCCATGGGTCCCGTTCCAAGCCACCGAGCATGCAAGTACGCTAGCGCCGCGCGGGTACCCGGCTGCAGTGCCCCTGGGAGCGTGCGCTGACTCTCCTCGCGAAACGGCTATGCTTACGCGGACAAACGACGCCACCGCTCGCGACACATCAGTTGGAACGCAACAGGCCGAATTACGGACTAACCTAGATAACGCGAACCAATGATGGCGGCTAATTCGGTCCGATGAGTTCCACGAACAGCACCCTGTCTTAATAGCCTGCCATGTTTGCCGACGCAAGGATTACTGGTTCTGTGTGCCGGATTGGACGTCCGCTGTCGTGCGCTGCGTTGCTGCTGGTTGCGGCATGCAGCAGCACCCGCTTCGTTAGCCCCAACAGGGCCGCCCTCGACCCCGCGGCGGCGGTAATCGGACAGGAAGTGGTGGCGGTGACCAAGACCCTGGTTGGAGCACCTTATAGATACGGTGGCGCGACTCCTGATGGCTTTGATTGCAGCGGCCTCGTGCAGTACGCCTACAAAAAAGCAGGCCTCAACGTACCCCGCAGCACCCTATTGCAGTTTCGTTACGCGCAACGCGTGAAGGTGGCTCAGGTTCGGGCTGGGGATGTCTTGTTCTTCCGTGTCTCTGACCGCAAGGTCACCCACGTTGGAATTTATACCGGACATGGTCGATTCATTCACGCACCGTCCACAGGAAGCCGCGTCTCGTATGCGCGAATTGATAACCCTTTCTGGAACAAGCGTCTGGTAAGCGCCGGCCGATTATACTGAGCCGCTTACTCGAGCGCCGTCCATTCGTAGCCCCGGTGGAGCATTGCGCGAAAAGGCTGTTTTGCCCTCCCCCCCCCGTGGTCGCAATGCGGCCTGTTTGAGCCCTTTTGTTCATGGCCTGGCAGGCAATTCGGGCGGCTTCGGAAATCGTGGAGAGTGAAGCTATTTCCCTATACAAAAGCTTGAAAAAATCCGCTCCAGTAGTTCTTCCGAGGTGAATTCCCCCGTGATCTCGCCGAGGGCGCGGTGCGCATCCCAGAGATGTTCGGCGACAAGTTCTACGGGCGCATGCGCGCAAAGCTGGCGGCGTGCGGAGCTCAGCGCGGTCGAGGTTCTCTGCAAAGCCTCCAAATGCCGTCGGCGCGCGAGAAACAGTCCCTCCGTATTGTGCTGATATCCGGCGGTGGCTTTCAATTGCGCTTTCAAAACTTCCAGACCGGCTCCCGTGCTGGCGGAAATGCGCACCGTAGCCAGCTCGGCGCCCTCCACGAGACCGGCCAGTGCACTACTTAAATCCACCTTGTTGCGCACCACAATCACCCGTGAACCGTGGCCAACTTGAGCCAGGGCCGCCTGTTCCTGAGCACCCACTCCTGCGCGGTCATCAACCATCAAGAGTATGATGTCGGCGCTCTCTACGGCTTTCCATGCGCGCTCTACCCCTTGCCGTTCCACCACGTCAGAGGTCGTGCGAAGGCCCGCTGTATCCACCAGATGCAGCGGCAGTCCGTCGATCTGAATGGTTTCCCGCAGTAGATCTCGCGTGGTCCCGGGAATGCTGGTGACGATAGCACTGTCACGTTCGCTTAAGCGGTTGAGGAGAGTCGATTTACCCACATTAGTCCGGCCGGCAATGACGACCGTAAGCCCCTCTCGCAGCAGGCGTCCGGTGCGGGCACTCGAGACGGTTTGCGCCAGCAGCTGCGAGAGATCATCTATCCGCTTCGCAATGCGAGCGTCAGAGAGGACGTCGATCTCCTCCTCCGGAAAATCCATTGCCGCCTCCACCTGAACACGAAGCTCGGTCACCTGCTTCATGAGGCTCTGTATCCGATTTGAGAACTGACCTTGCAGTGTTCGCTGCGCGCTCCGCGCGGCTTGTGCCGAGGCGCTGTCGATGACATCAGCAATCGCTTCGGCCTGTAGCAGGTCCAGCTTTCCGTTTAAGAAGGCGCGTTGCGAAAACTCCCCCGGACGAGCGGTCCGAGCACCGAGCTGCAGCACTCGTTCAAGCAGCAGATCAATAATGATTTGCCCTCCGTGAGCGTGCAACTCGAGCACATCCTCACCGGTAAACGAGCGCGGACCCGGGAAATAGAGGACAAGACCACTATCGATAACCTCTCCTGAGCCATCCAGGAAGCGCCGCAGCAGTGCCCGGCGGGGCGAAGGCAGGCCACCCAGTAACCCAATTGCAATCGCTTTGGTACCCGGACCTGAAAGCCGAACGATGCCCACGCCGCCTCGACCGGGCGGCGTCGCCTGCGCGGCGATGGTGTCCTCGAACAGGAGCATGGATTGGCGGTTAGCCCGGCTCTGAAGCGATCCGGCGGGTAATTACCCACTGCTGGGCGATGGAAAGCAGGTTATTGACGAACCAATAGAGCACCAGCCCGGAAGGGAAAAACAGGAAGAAAAACGTGAACACAAAAGGCAAGGCCATCATGATCTTGGCCTGTATGGGATCCGGGGGAGCAGGATTGAGGCGTTGCTGAAGAAACATCGTGATTCCCATCAGAATGGGTAACACAAAGTACGGGTCGTAAGTTGAGAGATCATCGATCCAAAACATAAAATCCGCTTGGCGTAACTCCACGCTCTCCAGCAACACCCAGTACAGCGCGATGAACACGGGGATCTGCACCAGAATCGGTAAGCAACCACCCAGCGGGTTGATTTTCTCCTTTTTGTAGAGATCCATCATGGCCTGGTTCATACGCGCGCGATCATCGCCGTATCGCTCGCGCAGGGCAGTTAAGCGGGGCTGCAATTTGCGCATCCTTGCCATCGACTTGTAACTGGCCGCAGAAAGGTGGAAGAACGCCAGCTTGATGAGCACCGTTAGGAAAATAATGGCCCAACCCCAGTTGCCCACCCAATCGTGGATAAACTTAAGGAGCCAGAAAAGCGGCTGCGCGATGAACCACAGCCAACCATAGTCCACCGTACGGTTCAAGAAAGGCGCTACTTGTTCCAGCCGGTCCTGGATTTTTGGCCCCGCGAAGAGGGACATCTGCAGCGAACCCGACGACTGCGCAGAAATGCTGATCTCAGGAAGCATCACGCCGATGACATAGCGTGGTCCCTCTACAGCATTGGTATAGAAGTAGTTAAGCGCTTCCTGCGCCGGCACCCACGCTCCCAGGAAGTAATGCTGAATCATGGCGATCCAGCCTCCCTTGGCCGTGGTACTCAAATCTTCCTTGGCAATTTCCCCGAAGTCGATTTTTTCATAAGGATTTTCTGGTGTTGAGAGTACTCCGCCGGTGTAGGTGTAGACAAAACCAATGCCGCCCTGCGAGGGCGGCTCGGTGCGCTGAAATTGCCCGTACATGCGCCCGGTCCACGCATTTTCCGTAGGATTCGTGACTTGATATGCGATGTCAATGACATAGCTTCCGCGGCGGAAGGTGTAAACCTTATTGACCTGAATGCCCGAGGGATCTTGCCAATGCAGTTTAACTTCTAAGCGATCCTGACTTTCCTCCAATACATAGGCTCTGTGCTCCGCCTCAAAGGTCGCATGATGGTCGGGCGCAGACTCCGATCCCAACAGGCCCGACTGAGCCACGAAAAGATTCGGTAGCTGATCGCTAAAGAGGTTGAAGGGAATATTAGGCCGGTCCACTGAGACGGAATACTTCAGCAGATCAAGCCGCCGCAAATTGCCGCCAACGGCATCAATCTCAGCGTCAAACAGATCGGTTCGCACGTGGATAGGCTGCTCTCCGACCAGTGCAGCAGTACCGGGTGCCTGTGGTACCGGCTCGGCGGCAGCGGGAGCTTTCGGCGCCTGAGGCACGTCGCGAGAGCCCGCCGCCACAATATCATCTTGAGGAGCGGCGGACCCGGGCTGCTGAAGGCCGCCGTAGTCGTGCTGCCAGGCTTGCCACAGCAGGAAAAGAACCATGGCAAGCGCTAGGGATAGGATTGTTCGTATTTGGTCGATCGGCACAGCGCTGGGTTTCTGGCTAGAGTTGCGTGGCACGTGCTGGAGTCGAAGTCACGACGGTGAAGGCTTCTCGTCAAGCATCATAGAAGTTTCAAAAATAGCTTATAAATCTTATAGTTATAGAAAAATATCAAGGAGGGCGTCATTGGCGTGCAGCCGTGAGAACCCCCTGGCTCCTTACTTTAGCCCAATGCCGTTGCAGCACAACAGAAATTTCCTTTGCAGCCATGGTATCCACACCCTGGCGTGCAATAACAATCAGGTCCAGTTGACCAAGCTCTAGCTGATGCAGACGAAAGTTCTCTCGAATCAACCGCTTAAGTCGATTTCGTTGCACTGCTCGACGCAGATGCTTACGCGGAATCGCCAAACCGAGCCGCGGGAAACCAAGCGCATTGCGGCGCGCAAGAACAACCAGGCCTTTCTCCGCCGAGCGCATTCCCTCCGAGAAAACACGCTGGTACTGACGCGTTTGAAGCAAACGTCGTTGCTTGGGAAACCGAGCAAGAGCCACTGGCTTACACACGACTCAGGCCGTTAGCACAACGCGCCCTTTCGCCCGACGGGCTTTAACAATGCGCCGCCCAGCCTTGGTGCGCATGCGCAGGCGAAAACCATGCCGGCGCTTGCGTCTCAGGTTACTCGGTTGATAGGTTCGTTTCATTACATTCGTTCCGTCAAAGGGGGCAACTAGCCACCCATGGCATGTAGGCTGAAGTCGCCTAGTATAGGGATGTTAATGAATCTCCATCAAGGCCTGTGCCGGCCAGGCAACGTGTGGATAAGGTCCGGCAAGCAGTATACACTGCCTAGGCCGTTTGCACGGTCATTGTGGTCACGAGTATGCTTGGGGAGGACATTCGGCGTGGGTGCAGGACTCTGGCAACGGTGCCTTGACCAACTCGAAGGAGAACTCTCTGCGCAGCAACTGAACACCTGGGTTCGTCCCTTACATGCTATTGAGGAAGGTGACGGCTTGCGCTTGCTGGCTCCGAATCACTTTGTTCGGGACTGGGTCAACGAGCATCTCCTCGGACGTATTGTCGAGGCGATCGCTCGTGTGAACAACGATGGTGAACCGCGAGTGATTCTTCAGGTGGGCAGCAAGGAAGGCAGCGAGGATGACCTTGAGGTCGCCGAACTTGCAGCCCTCGGTTCTTCGCCGGCGGAAATCATACCATTACGTCGGATCGGTTTGGGCAGTGGGCTACGCCCCGAGTTTAGCTTCGATACTTTTGTCGAAGGAAAATCCAATCAGTTAGCGCGGGCCGCTTCGATACAAGTTGCCAACAATCCTGGTGCGGCCTACAACCCGTTGTTCATCTACGGAGGCGTCGGTCTCGGTAAGACCCATTTGATGCATGCCATCGGCAACCGGGTAGTCGAGACCAAGGTAAAGGCGAAGGTAATTTACCTTCACTCGGAGCGCTTCGTTGCCGACATGATCAAGGCGTTACAGCATAACGCCCTCAACGATTTCAAGCGCTTCTATCGATCCGTCGACACGCTGCTCATCGATGATATCCAATTCTTTGCTGGCAAAGAACGCTCTCAGGAAGAATTTTTCCATACCTTCAATGCCCTGCTTGAAGACCAGCAACAGATCATTCTGACCTGCGATCGCTATCCTAAAGAAGTCCAAGGGCTCGAAGAGCGATTGCGCTCGCGCTTCGGCTGGGGACTCACTGTGGCGATTGAGCCACCTGAGCTGGAAACCTGCGTCGCAATTCTCATGAAGAAGGCCGGCTTGGTGGAAGTGGATCTCTCGCACGAGGTAGCTTTTTTTATCGCCAAACGTATTCGCTCCAACGTGCGCGAACTCGAAGGTGCGCTGCGGCGGGTAATCGCCTTTGCGCATTTCACAGGAAAGCCAATTTCTCTCTCGCTGGTCAAGGAAGCACTCAGAGACGTTATTGCTCTGCAAGAGAAGCTTGTCACCATCGAAAACATCCAAAGGACGGTGGCGCAGTACTACAAGGTTCGGGTCGCAGATCTTATTTCCAAGCGCAGAACCCGCGTCGTAGCGAGACCGCGCCAGATCGCGATGGCGCTCGCTAAAGAGTTAACCGATCACAGCCTCCCAGAAATTGGCGATGCGTTCGGTGGGCGGGATCATACCACAGTCCTCCATGCATGCCGCAAGGTGATCGAGCTGCGCGAAAAGCACCGGGTTGTTGATGAGGAGTATATTGCATTGTTGAAGACGCTCAGCACATGAGAGGAAAGCCTGTGGATAACCCTGTGGATAACCCTGTGGATAAGCTGTGGATAACCTGTGGATAAAATTTTCGGTAGTGCGGGCGCTAAAGTTATCCACAGGTTATCCACAGCTTATCCACCGACTTATCCACAAGAAAATCATCATCTAACAAACTGAAACAAAAAGAAAAACCTGGTTTTTTCCACAGCCTGAGTGTAAGCTAATTACTATTAGATCTTAAGATCTTAGAATATAATATTAGTTATTATAGACGCGGACGATGCGGTTCTCTCTGCCCCGGGACGCCTTGCTGGGCCCTCTGCAAATAGTGCAGGGGGTCGTGGAAAGACGGCAAACCATTCCCATCCTTGCGAATATTTTGCTTACGAGCGAAGATAGCGTGCTTTCCATCACCGCCACGGATATGGAAGTGGAGCTGAACGCGCAGACGAGTCTGGAGGATGGGAAGGACGGGGCGATCACTGTGCCTGCACGCAAGCTCATCGAGATCTGTCGCACAGCGCCGGCGAATGCCCGCATTGAGTTTTCTTCGAGCGGAAGCCGTGCGACCATTCTGTCGGGTCGAAGTCGGTTCGTGCTGACGACGCTGCCGGCGGTGGACTATCCGAGCAGCGATAGTTTTGACGAGGTGGCAACGATTTGTCTGGAGCAAAACGCGTTGCGACGGCTGATCGAGTTGACCGGATTTGCTATGGCAAACCAGGATGTGCGGTATTACCTCAATGGGTTGCTATTAGAGCTTTCGGCCTCCGGATTGCGGGCGGTGGCGACTGATGGTCACCGTTTAGCTTTTGCAGAATGCCCTATGGAGACACGTATGGGTGATGGCGTTCATCAAGCGATTGTCCCGCGCAAGGGGGTACTGGAACTCATGCGGATACTCAGTACGGGAAAGGAGGAAGTCGAGCTGGCGCTGAGCGCACATGCGATACAGGCCCGTTTTCCCTCGATGCGGTTCACAAGCAAGCTGATCGATGGTCGATATCCGGATTATGTGGGGGTTATCCCGGATCCAGAAATGTGCGATAAGATGGTTTTTGTAAGCCGGGAGCTATTGAGGCAAAGTTTGACGCGAGCGGCTATTCTGGCGAATGAGAAGCATCGGGCGGTGCGACTTGTATTAGGGCCTGATGGCTTACGTATCATCGCGAAAAATCCGGAGCAAGAGGAGGCAGAGGAACAACTAGAAGCACGGTATATTGGCGAACCGCTGGAAGTGGGGTTTAATGCCTCTTATCTGATTGAGGCTATCGGCGCGGTACCGGCAGAGACGGTGCAGATTTATTTTACCGAGGCAAGCAGTAGCTGCTTAATCAGGCCGGAAGGGCGGGCTGATTGCCAATATGTGGTCATGCCGATGCGCCTCTAGAGAAATAGTGAAGGCATGGTCGCCGTGAATGAAGCTGCGCCGACTAGAGATTCAGAATTTACGTGTCCTTCGGACACTAGCCATTAATCCATCGCCGACCCTTAATCTTTTTGTTGGACCGAACGGTAGCGGCAAAACGAGCCTGTTAGAAGGGATTCATGTGCTCGGGCTAGGCCGTTCATTCCGTACGCGCCACATTAACGAAGCCGTGGCAAAAGACAGCAAGGGCCTGGTCGCGTTTGGTGAACTTACTCTGCAAGATGGTCGCACGGTTTGCATCGGGGTTGAGCGACAACGGGGCGTGAGCCGGATCCGGATCGATGGGCAGGACGTTCACACGACGTCCGAACTGGCGCGGATGATGCCCTTGTTTATGCTTACACCGCATAGCCAGTGGTTGTTGGCGGAAGGCGCGCAGCAACGCCGAAAATTGATCGATTGGACATTGTTCCACGTGGAACCGGCCTATCTGGCAGTTTTGCAGCGTTATCAGCGCGTGTTACGACAACGCAACGCTCAGCTAAAGCAAACGTCGACGCTTGAGTTACCGGCCTGGAATCGACAGGTAGGGCAACTTGGTGAAGCGGTACACCTGTTTCGCCAGAAGTATCTGGACACACTGACGCCGCGCTTCAAGGAAATTCTGGGAGAATTTCTGCCGGTGTCCGTGGAACTCACCTATGAACCGGGCTGGGATGTGAGAAAGACACTCCAGGAGATCCTCGCCGCGACTACCGGTGACGCACGGCTTCGCGGGTATACCCCGGTTGGTCCGCATCGAGCAGACCTTCAATTCCGTGTGAACGGGACACCGGCGCAGCGGGTGCTTTCTCGTGGTGAAGGAAAACTATTGATTCTTGGATTTCTATTGGCACAGGTGGATTGCGTAATTACGTCCACAGCAAAAGTTCCTATTGTGCTGGTTGATGATTTTCCAGCGGAGCTTGATGTTGAGAGCCGCAGCCGATTCATGCGCTCTCTGGCGGAAAGAAAGGCTCAGACATTTTTTACGGCCCTGTCAGATGCGGCCATTGATGTTTCTCATTGGCCGGCTGCAAAGAGGTTTCACGTGAAACGGGGGCAGGTAAAAGAAAGTGCGGTATGACCCTCCCTCCTACGCCTCGTTAGACTCGTCTCCGCTTCCTTAGACGCTGACTGAACGGCCCGAGCGAGGGTGACGCCAGCTGTTTGCTGCTGGCGACCGGTTGCCTTGGAGACCAACAACTTTCCGCGAGATGATGGGGCGCTAACGGGCGCCATCGCTTCGTATTCGGCCATGGAGGGTTGTCAGTTGGCCGTAACCGCCGCGCGTTCGTATGCTAGTAAGGACATGTGACGCAAGTGATGCGCTTGAGGTAATTCTAGGATGCAACATGTTGAACCCGATCTGGTACCGGATCAGCGCTACGATTCCTCGAGCATCAAGGTCTTAAAGGGACTTGATGCGGTACGAAAGCGGCCGGGAATGTACATCGGCGACACCGATGACGGTACCGGCCTCCATCACATGGTCTTTGAGACCGTCGATAACTCCATTGACGAAGCACTGGCGGGTTTTTGTACGGCCATTGATGTCGTTATTCATGACAACGAATCGGTCACCATTACCGATAATGGACGTGGGATCCCTGTAGATATACATGAGGAGGAAGGGCGCTCGGCGGCGGAAGTGATCATGACGGTTCTACACGCCGGCGGCAAGTTCGATCAGCATTCCTACAAGGTCTCCGGCGGCCTGCACGGGGTCGGTATTTCGGTGGTTAATGCGCTTTCCGAAAGCTTGCAGTTAACGATTCGTCGGGAGGGAAAGGTATATCACCAAGAGTATCGGTACGGCACACCCCCAGCACCGTTGCGCATAATCGGGGAAAGTCAGGAAACCGGGAAGGAGATTCTCTTCAGACCAAGCCCTCAAATCTTTAGCAACATCGAATTTCACTACGACATCCTGGCCAAGCGCCTTCGCGAGCTCTCCTTCTTGAATCCCGGGGTTCGCATAAAGCTGTTGGATGAGCGCACGGGTAAACAGGACATCTATCAATACGATGGCGGCATCCGGGCCTTTACGGAACACCTGAATAAAAATAAACATCCCATACACGAAAGCGTACTCTATTTCTCAACACAGAAGGATGACGCCCTGATTGACGTGGCGATGCAGTGGAACGACTCCTACCAGGAGACTATTTTCTGCTATACCAACAATATCCCGCAGCGCGACGGCGGTACCCACCTTGCCGGCTTTCGTTCCGGTCTCACGCGAACCCTAAACCAGTATATGGCTGAAACCGGAGTCAGCCAGAAAGCTAAGGTTGAGCCCAATGGCGATGATGTTAGGGAAGGCCTCACGGCGGTGCTTTCAGTCAAAGTACCAAATCCAAAATTCTCGTCTCAGACTAAAGATAAACTGGTTTCCTCCGAGGTAAAGGCACTGGTGGAGTCGGCTCTGGTCGATAAGCTCTCGGAGTTTCTCCTTGAGCGCCCGGCCGAGGCAAAGGCGATAACAGCGAAGATCGTCGACGCCGCGAGAGCTCGTGAGGCGGCACGGCGGGCCAGGGAGATGACGCGGCGCAAAACAGCACTGGATATCGCTGGACTCCCTGGTAAGCTCGCCGACTGTCAGGAGAAGGATCCAAAAAAATCAGAGCTGTTTCTCGTAGAAGGCGATTCCGCTGGGGGTTCCGCTAAACAAGGCAGAGATCGTCGGTTCCAGGCCATCTTGCCTCTGAAGGGCAAAATCCTAAATGTGGAGAAGGCCCGCTTTGATAAAATGCTGTCTTCAGCTGAAGTGGGGACACTCATCACCGCGCTGGGCTGCGGCATTGGCCGTGAGGAGTATGATCCGGACAAGGTCCGTTATCACCGCATTATCATCATGACCGATGCAGACGTTGATGGCTCCCATATTCGCGCTCTGCTCCTGACCTTCTTCTACCGGCAGCTTCCGGAGTTGATTGAAAGAGGCCATGTCTATATCGCTCAGCCACCTCTTTATAAACTAAAGAAAGGAAAGCAAGAGCGCTACATCAAGGATGATCGGGAGTTGGATGCACAACTCATGACAATGGCCCTGGAGGCAGCGCAAATCTACCCGGCCGATTCCAATGACCCCATCGGAGGCACCCAGCTAGCCTCCCTGGCGCGGGATTACCTTCGCTTCCTGGGGATCAGTAAACGCCTATGTCGCAGAATCCATCCGGAAGTCTTGGAGTTCATGGTGCTTATGCCCTTACTCGAGGGAGAAGCGCTCGATCGGTCCGCCGACGTGAACGCCTGGTTCAAGGAACTCGAGAGACTGCTCAACAACGCGGCGCCTGCTACCGGGAACTTCCAGATCACCGTCGAACCTCGTGCAGAAACGAGTTTTGTCGCTCATATTGTGGCGACCACTCATGGTGTGGAATCAGAGCGGCTCGTGGTCGCCGAGTTCTTCCGTTCCGCGGAGTACCGAAATTTTGTGCAGCTGGGACAGGCGATGAATGAAGCACTCAAGACCGGAGCGCGTGTGCAGCGGCACGATAAGAGCGAGACGGTTAATAACTTGAGGGAGGCATTGGTCTGGTTGCTTCAGGATGCGCAACAAGGCATTCATACCCAACGCTATAAAGGCTTAGGTGAAATGAATCCGGATCAGCTGTGGGGGACCACGATGAATCCGGAAACCCGGCGCTTGCTTCAAGTGCGAATCGAAGATGCCGTGGCTGCGGATACGATCTTTACCACCTTGATGGGAGAGCAAGTTGAGCAACGGCGGGACTTCATTGAGACCAATGCGTTGTTCGTTGCGAATCTGGACACCTAACATTCCAGAACACGGCACGGGAGGATTTCGTTTTGATGGCGATAGAAGACCGCGCCGTGTATCCTAGCAAGCACGCGCACAGACCCACACATCTACCCGTGCTACGCCCTGCTGTCTTAAGGCGCTTGCCAAGACTTGCGCCGTTGCCCCGCTAGTCATCACATCGTCCACAATAGCAATATGCGCGGCTTCTCCAAACCCACATTCGAGGCGAAAAGCGTTGCGCATATTCCGTTGGCGGCCCTGGTGCGTCCGTAACGTGGATTGCGGCGCAGTGGCACGCACCCGCTCAACGCCGGACATCAGCAACGGTATGGCAAGCTGCTTCGAGACGATTCGGGCGATCTCAAGTGCTTGATTGTACCCCCTGCTCCGTAACCGACTACGGTGCAAGGGAACTGGCAGCAGTGCGTCGGGATACGCGTCGATGCAGTCAGTTAAGCGACGAGCCAGCAGCAAACCGAGGGCAGGGGCGACCGCAAGAGCGCCTTGAAATTTGAGCCGCTGGATAAGATCGCTAACGGGAGGGCGATACCAAAATAGTGCGCAAGTTTTCTCAAAACTCGGCGGATTCCGCTGACAATCGGGACACAGATGTGATTGTGGTAATGCCGCAGCGCAGCGCACACAAGCCTGTTCTACCCGCGGTAGATTAGCACAGCAGCCGTGGCAAAGGTTGAGCGTCCCTTGGCCAACAGCGCCGCACAAAAGGCACGCCGTCGGAAAAAGATAGTTGTGGCTATTTTTTATCCAGTTGTTTAATAAGCTAGTCGTCACGGGTTGACAACGCGCCGGAATAACAGTGATGATTCTAGCGTAAATATGCGACCCACAGAGAAAAATACACGAGGTTTAGGCTTATGGATGGGGGGTACATGGCAGCTCCGATTTGCGAGAAGCTTCGGCATGATTGGAGCCGGCAGGAAGCAACCGAGATTTATCGGCTGCCGTTCAACGATCTACTGTTTCGCGCGCAGCAGATCCATCGGGCGTGGTTTAATCCAAATGAGATACAGGTGAGTACCCTGCTTAGCATCAAGACCGGAGCCTGTCCGGAGGACTGCGCCTATTGCCCACAGAGCGCCCACTATCCACCCGGCCGGGAAGTCGAACGTCTCTTGCCGTTAGAGGATGTGCTTGATGCCGCTCGGGAGGCCAGCCGGCAAGGAGCGACCCGATTTTGTATGGGGGCCGCCTGGCGATCCCCCAAGCAGCGCGATCTGCAAGAAGTCGTCAAAATGATTGAGGGGGTGAAGGCCCTTGGTCTGGAAACCTGCGTTACTTTGGGGATGTTAAATGCCGACCAAGCGCGCCACCTGAAGGAAGCGGGCCTCGATTATTACAATCACAATCTCGACACCTCTGCGGAATACTACGGGCAGATCATTTCTACGCGAAGCTATCAAGAGCGGCTCGATACGCTGGGGCACGTTCGTGAAGCCGGGATCAATGTCTGCTGCGGCGGAATTCTCGGTATGGGAGAGGACGTGGACGACCGGGTGGGATTGCTCGTCGAGCTGGCGACCCTTCCTAGTCATCCGGAAAGTGTGCCCATCAATCTCTTGGTGCAGGTGGAAGGTACTCCCCTAGCGGGGACCGAGGCGCTTGATCCGCTGGAGTTCGTGCGCACCGTCGCGCTTGCCCGGATCCTGATGCCGGCATCCTACGTCCGTTTGTCTGCCGGGCGGGAGGAAATGTCTGATGAGATGCAAGCGCTGTGTTTTTTTGCAGGTGCTAATTCGATTTTTTATGGTGAAAAGCTGCTAACCACCAACAATCCCACCCGAACTCGCGACCGTAATCTGCTGCACCGCCTGGGAATTACGCCGAAAGCAAGCAATGACGCTAATGATGGTTTTGCCGTCGCAGAGTAATTACTGTGGCCGCGCTGCTGGCCGAGGGTCGCTCGCAGAGCAGCTCGACAGTGACCTCTCAGAACAACTCGAGCGGCGGCGCGCGCAACAGCTGCTGCGTGTTCGCCACCTCCTGGAGGGGCCGCAAGAGACAGCGCCGTTCATCGATGGCCGTCGCTATCTCGCCTTTTGTAGCAACGACTATCTCGGCCTAGCCAATCACCCGGAGATCGTCTCAGCGGCGCAGCGCGGTGTCCGCGATCATGGCGTTGGCAGTGGCGCCTCACACCTGGTTGCCGGTCATAGCCGTGCCCATCGGGCGCTAGAGG
Organism: Gammaproteobacteria bacterium; assembly: GCA_018224385.1. Taxonomy (GTDB): domain Bacteria; phylum Pseudomonadota; class Gammaproteobacteria; order HK1; family HK1; genus JAGTVB01. The sequence continues at coordinate 4,976 of JAGTVB010000368.1, read as the reverse complement.
AAGAGCTTGCGGCGTTCACAGGACGCGAGGCCGCGCTGCTGTTCTCGACTGGCTACATGGCGAATTTGGGGGCCGTGAGCGCTCTTGCCGGCCGCGGTACCGGCCTATTCGAGGACCGACTGAACCATGCATCACTGCTCGATGCGGGCCTTCTGTCGCGGGCGCGGTTGCGGCGCTATCGCCATGCAGATGCCAATCACCTTCGCCAGCTCCTTGAGCGCGAGCCATCCCGGCGCTCACTGATAGTCACTGATGCGCTGTTCAGCATGGACGGTGATTTGGCACCCCTCCCGGAGCTAGTTGCCGTTGCCCAACACTGCGGTTGCCCACTGATGGTCGACGACGCTCATGGCCTCGGTGTCATGGGCGCGAGCGGCCGTGGAACGCTGGAGCACTTCAACCTCACGCCGGATGTGGTGCCCATCCTGGTCGGGACTCTAGGAAAGGCATTTGGGACTTTTGGCGCTTTTGTGGCCGGTTCGCGGCCGCTCATCGAGATCCTGGTGCAGCGGTCTCGCAGCTATATTTATACAACTGCTCTCCCGCCAGCCCTCGCCGAGGCCACCCGTGCGAGTCTGAGGCTAATTCAGCATGAGTCCTGGCGGCGCGCGCATCTACATCAATTGGTGGCGCGGTTTCGCGATGGGGCAAAGCGCCTTCATTTACCCGTGAAAGACTCGGCTAGTCCGATCCAGCCCTTAATTCTGGGAAGCGCCGAGGCCGCCCTAACGGTAAGCGCGCAGCTAAGAGCGCGCGGCTTATTCGTCAGCGCTATTCGCCCTCCCACGGTGCCAATGGGCGGTGCTCGCCTGCGGATTACCTTTTCTGCGGGACACCAACTCGAAGATGTGGACCGACTCCTCGATGGCCTTTCCAGCATCCTGCGGTGACGCTCTACCAACATACCCTAGGTCAGGGTTGTCCTGTGCTTGCCGTGCATGGGTGGGGCCTCAACAGTGGTGTATGGACCGAGACTCAGCGGCAGCTCAGTGCTCGCTACCGAGTTACCGTAATCGACTTGCCAGGGTATGGAGAAAGCCGAAGGTCCGGCGTTGCCTGGCAGCTTGAGGCAGTCGCCGAGGCCGTCGCTGAGGCGATTACTGAGCCCAGTGTATGGATGGGATGGTCATTGGGAGGTATGGTGGCACTGGCGGCCGCGCAGCGCTGCCTCAACAAAGTTCGCGCACTGGTACTGGTTGCCAGCACCCCGTGTTTTGTGCAGAAGCCGGACTGGCCGCATGCCCTATCGGGAAAGCTGTTACAGACGTTTGCTGAAGGGCTGGAGCAAGATTCTGGGGCCACCCTATGGCGGTTTCTGACGCTGCAGGCGGGGCAAGGTGAAGGCGCGCGTTCGGTCATCAAGCGCCTTCGAAGGGAATTGCTTCAAGGGGGTGTCCCAGTTGAGCCGGTGCTGCGGGCTGGCCTCACAGTGCTGCAGAGCACCGACCTTCGGCCCCTTCTCGGCAGGGTCCAGTGTCCGGTACTGATGATTCTGGGGGAGCAGGACCGGTTGGTTCCAGTCGCGTCGGCCCAGGCCGTGAACGCGTTGCGGCCGGACTGGCAAGTTGCCCTCCTAGCGAACAGTGGGCATGCACCCTTCCTATCTCATCAAGCGGCGTTTCACGCTCGACTGCAGGTATTTCTCGATGAAGTCTGTTGATACCTCCACGCCGTTGGTAGATAAACGGATGGTGCGCGCCGCCTTTGAGCGCTCCGCCGAAAACTACGATCAGGTCGCCGTGCTCCAGCGAACCGTGGCCGAGCGGTTACTGGACCACCTGGCGCCCGTGCGTCTGCAACCGCGCGTGGTAGTCGATTTGGGGGCAGGAACCGGTATGTGCTTACGGCAGCTTGAAGGGCACTACCGCAATGCCCAGGTCATTGCGTTGGACCTTGCAGAAGCGATGTTGAAACAGGCCCGTCGCAAAGCACCTCGCTTCTTTTCCCGTCAGCGTTTCGTGTGTGCGGATGCCGAATGCTTGCCGTTTGGTAACGGCAGTATTCATCTGCTGTTTTCGAATTTGACCCTGCAGTGGTGCAACCATCTCGAGCACACCTATCGAGAGTTTGCTCGCGTTATGGTGCCCGGGGGGCTGCTGATGTTCTCCACGTTTGGGCCGGACACGCTCAAAGAGCTGCGCGCTAGCTTTGCCGAGGTCGATGGGCACAGTCACGTCAACAGCTTTCAGGACTTGCACGATATCGGCGATGCGCTCATGGCGAGCGGCTTTTGCGATGTGGTGGTCGACGCTGAGCGGATCACGATGACCTATAGCGATGTCATGTCACTGATGAGCGATCTGAAATCGTTAGGTGCCCACAACGTGACGAGCCGCAGACAGCGTGGGTTGACCGGCAAGCAGCGCATGCGGGCGATGACGCGCGCCTACGAAACGTACCGGGAGCAGGGTGTGCTTCCGGCAACCTATGAGGTCATTTATGCACATGCGTGGAAGCCGCTGCCGCGCCTGGTATCAATCCCGGTAACCGCATTACAAGCGGGTGGCGGCCGCTGCGATAATGAGGTCCTTGAGCCATGAGTCAAGCGGGGCGAGGCGTCTTCGTTACCGGAACGGATACCGGCGTGGGCAAGACTCAGGTAACGCTCGGGATAATGCTGTGCCTCCAAAGCCACGGTCTAAAAGTTGCCGGAATGAAGCCCATTGCCAGCGGATGTTGGCGCACCGAAGATGGGTTGCGCAATGCCGACGCGCTTTCTATCCAGCAGCACTGCTCAATTTCTTTACCCTATGGCGATATCAACCCGTTTGCTTTTGAATCCCCGATTGCACCGCACATTGCAGCTGAAGAATCAGGTGTTGCGATTTCAATGGTAGCTATTGCTCAAGCGTATCAACGGATGCTGCGGCAGGTCGATTGGTGCATGGTGGAGGGCGTCGGCGGGTGGCTGGTGCCCCTAAGCGCACGCCATACCGTTGCTGACTTGGCGCAGTGCCTGGCTTTGCCAGTGGTGTTGGTCGTAGGCATTCGCCTTGGCTGCCTCAACCACACCCTGTTATCGGTGGAAAGCATACAGCGAGGTCACCTGCGACTGCTCGGGTGGGTAGCCAACCAGATTGATGACGACGTGGCACGGCCTGAACGCAACATAGCGACCCTGCGCGAGTGGATCGATGCGCCCCTAATGGGCATTATTCCCCCCCAGCCGGTGCCCTCGGCCGATGCTTTTGCCGCTCGCCTTGGCACCGGAGTAGACGCGCTCATCAATAAAGACTCGTCAACATGGTAGGTTTTGTTGCGGCGCGGCAAAAGTATTATGCGTGCATAAAGAAATTTTGTACCGGATAATGGGCGCTTACCGGTAGGATCGCGCAACTTATTTGCGCAGTGCGGGCCTAACCCGCCAAAGCTATGGTTGCAGTAACACTCGATAATAACCAAGATCGGCGATTTGTTATTCGCCCGAACCGTTCGATCTCTTGGGAGGGAACTAAGCGGGTCTTTTTGGTCATGATGCTGCTGTCGATGATTATCGCATTTAGCTTTGGCGCAGTTGGGTTCTGGCCGGTTATCCCTTTCGCCGGTCTGGAGTTACTTGCCCTTGGCTTGGCGTTCTATCTGTGTGCGCGGCGCTGCCATTGGAGCGAGGTCGTGTCCATTCGGCCCCACTGCGTGGAGGTGGAGAAGGGGCGCCATGGGCCTGAGGAACGCTGGCTTTTCCCTCGTGCGTGGGCCAAGGTCGAGTTATTAGTCCCTTTTTACCAGCAGCACCCGAGCAAATTGGTCATTCGTTCTCATGGCCGACAGGTTGAACTCGGGGCATTTTTAAACGAAAGGGAGCGTCGAGCGCTGGCGAGTGACCTTCGGCGGGCGATTGGGGCAACGCTTTAACAGGTAGCCCAAATCATCTACAACAAATTGGGTCGGTGAGGCCCACGATACCCGTTGGGAGTAAGAGAGGAATGTGGTTGCGGAACACAAGTCTAGGTGTAGGAAGCATATTTGGGGGGAGCATGACGCTGGCCACTCGCGAGGCGTCGGCAGACTGGGCACTGAACATGCCGGTAGGGATAACGGAGATCAGTCAGCAGGTTTACGATTTGCACATGTATATCCTGTGGATCTGCGTCATCATTGGCATTCTAGTGTTCGGAACGATGTTTTGGTCCATCTGGAAGCATCGCAAATCGAAGGGTGCGCAAGCGGCCCAGTTTCACCACAGCACTACAGCCGAAGTGATCTGGACTACGATCCCGGTGTTTATCCTGGTGGGGATGGCAATTCCGGCCACCCGAACGCTCATCGCGATGGAAGATACCTCCAGTCCGGAGCTCACCGTTAAGGTGACGGGATACCAGTGGAAGTGGAAGTATGATTACCTCGAAGATGAGGTCAGCTTCTTTAGCAACCTGCATCCATCGAGTCGTGCCGCTGTGTTCGAGGATCCGAGCCAAGCCGAGAATTACCTTCTGGAGGTGGACAATCCATTGGTGGTACCCATCGATAAAAAGATCCGTTTCCTTATCACCTCAGACGATGTCATTCACTCGTGGTGGGTACCCGATTTAGGTTGGAAAAAGGACGCTATTCCAGGCTTTGTCAATGAGATGTGGACGCGCATACCCGAGCCAGGGGTCTACCGTGGTCAGTGTGCAGAGCTCTGCGGCAAGGATCATGGGTTCATGCCCGTGGTGGTCGTTGCCAAATCTGAGGAGGATTATCAGCAATGGGTGGCGGACCAAAAGGCGGCTCAAGGGCTTGGCGGGCTGATTGCGCCAGAGCCACGTCTTGCACCGGAAATGACTTCTGAAACGCCGCCTCCTAGCTCGTCGTCCCCCGTGAAAGCCGTGGTTGACACGGCAGCGGCGAAGCTGTGAGCAACGGTGAGATGAACCTTTTGTTACTCATTTTAAACGTTAAGGCAACGACATTTTCTGATCCCCGGAGGAGCTATTTATGAGTTCTGCGACTGCGCACGCTGAGCATCATGAGCACGGGCCTGCACCTGGCCTGAT
>JAGTVB010000367.1 GCA_018224385.1 Gammaproteobacteria bacterium | reverse complement strand
TCTAGCGCGAGCCTCATTTGGCTTTGCATCGCGTTCACACCGCCACTTGCTTCGCCACGTGTCCAGCCGTTCTGGCCTCCGCGGCCTGTCGAACGGCCCAGATGCAGCAACTTAGAGCATGTTTTAAAACCCCAACGAGCATAGGCAGAGCAAGGCGACGGGCTGCCTACAAATTCTGGGTGCGGTTTTAACCTCTGAAGGGTGACGCTGACGAAACCATGACCATGGCCAACAACGCAGCACTGATCAGTGCCGCCGGCAGGCCCCTCAGGGCCTCGAATAGCCATTGTGAATCGAAAAGAACGCTTCGCGCTTGGGTGCCTCTCAATCTTGGTTTCGTGCCAGTTCAAAAGTTCCACTTTACCAGTCGACCGCGCGCTTCGCATCCGTAAAGCCATTTTCTGGGCTTCTTCGCTGGTTTTTGGAAAACGCCTTTCTGTAAATCCCCCTCGAGCGGACTGTCGAACCCTATCACGGGCTTCGCTGGTCGTTGCCCCGAGTCAATGCAATCATTTAAGTGGCATCAATGGTTAATAATTTACTATGAGAACTGATTAATTTAATGAGAACCAATTCTATTTTCGATATCATTCTTAAAACCATTATACATTACCGCATTGAAATCCCTTAATGATTCATAGTCAAGTTTGGCGGCAGTGAAATTTTTGGCGCGGAAAGTTGGCTTGAGCTTTACAATCACGGACAATGAGAGTGGATGTATACTAGGCATACCTAGAGAGCCACATCTTAGATTCCTTGCATAGAGAGTAGAAAGTAAAGAAGGAGAAGGAAATGGCTGACAAGCATATCAACAAAAGCCGCAGACACGCCGTTCGGATGATGCTGGCAAGTATTGCTTCTGTTCCCCTAATCAACCTCGTAAACATGGCAGCGGCACAAGCGGAAGATTTGCCCCAACTCAGCGAGGACGATCCATCGGCAAAAGCTTTGAGCTATGTGCACGATGCGAGCAAAGCCAACCGTGTTGATAAAGGGGGCGTACCTGCAAGCGAACAATTCTGCCACAACTGCCAGTTTATTCAGGCGGCCGAAGGCGAGTGGCGACCCTGTGCGCTCTTCCCCAATAAGGCCGTGAGCGCAAACGGCTGGTGTATGTCATGGATGCCTAAAGCGTCGTAGTTTAACGACCTGTCCGGTCGCAACACTGACCCGCCGGTCAAACGGTTCCGGCGGGTCGGGTGCTGGTTTCTTGCAGATGGCATTTACCCCGCTTCCCGCTGTTGCGCGAGCATTATCGCGCAGCGGTCCTGCTTAAACTCCTGCATCTTCCATCACCCTCACTTTTGTCATTGCTCCGTTACAAAAAACCCCCGGCTATTGCCGAGTAATTACACGGGATACATCGAGCGGTTACAGCCATGCATTAGCATGAATATGTAGAGACATTGGAGGCGTTCAGTAATGCACTATGCTCCTATGTTCACGGCCACAATGGGCAGGTTATTCCATTGATACAGCGAAACTGTATCGTCCAGCCTAACTGACGGTTTCAAAACCCTTGGCTTTTTAGCCGGCAAAGAGGAGCGTTTACCATGGAACTGATTATTCTAATGGTCATTACCGCCGTTGCGGTGATCGCTTGGGGGTTGTGCTTGTCCAGAGTATCTTGCCCCCTTCGTTCCACCAACGCCATGCTTGACGCGAGCAACGACAACGGCTCCGTCGAGCACGAGGAGCTGGCGGCAAATCAGCCGCAGCAGAAAGCCGCTTAGAGATATCTCGACACCCGCTGAGAAACGCCGCAGCGTTTGAAAACAAATTACGTCAAGGGCAACCAGCGCCAGCGTTACGGTAGGAGGGGATCATGAGTCTCACCCGCTAAAGGACTGAACATCGGATAACCCGTCGCCTCGCGGGCATGTATCGGGAGGGTAACTGTGTGTGCGACATGCCGCGCGATGGGCTTTTACCGTCACAGTTCTATGGGGACGGATAGAGGATCGCCTTCTACCGGTTTTTTTGGATCGTTTCATCGGCGTCGCCGCCGCTGCTATGGGGTGTTTTAAAACCCCGGCGAGCGTAGGCAAAGCAAGGCGCACGGTGGCGAGGAACCGGAGTGTACAGGGGAACACAGGAGCATTAACAGCCGCCGCACAACGCGCCGCTGTGGCAAGCGCAGCAGATTTTAAAATAAGCGCTCAGATGGAACGACAATCAGTGTCCACGCCCAAAAAACGTAGCTTCCCCGGTTGGAATATTAGGTCAGTTGAAGCAGTTCCTCTCTGCTTCGCTCTTCGGCAAAAAGTATTTCCTCAATCCCATCGTAGAGTTCCTCGTCCTGTTCGTGCAGCAGGGAAAGAATTCCCTGACAAGCGGCCACGGACTGCCTCTCGGTCTTGAGCACCTCTTCAAGCATCAGTCGGTAATCCGTCGTATGCTGTATGGGCTCCGCTGCTCGTTCGGTAACTGCGACGCCGCCAAGCCTCGCAATAGCATCGCGTACGGGCTTGATCTTCGCGCGACGCATCAACAAACGCACCCC
>JAGTVB010000366.1 GCA_018224385.1 Gammaproteobacteria bacterium | reverse complement strand
TCCCAGGCGCGCGGGCCACTGCGAGAATGTCTGGCGTAGCACCTCGCGGACGTAACTCGCGCCGGCTTCAGAAGCGGACGCCCGCGAACTCGTTCTGCGAGCGTTTCGCGGGTCTAGCGGCTGGTCAATCATAGCTCACGCGCGGATCAGCGGCGGCATAAAGAACATCGGCGATGAGATAGCCGATGAGCGTCACCAGACCGCTCATGAGGGTAATGGAGAGCACCAGCTCACGATCGCGCCCTTTGACGGCTTCCACAGCGAGCTTACCCATGCCGTCGATACTAAAAATGGTCTCCACGATGACCGAGCCGGCTAACAGGCTCGGCAGCAAAGTGGCGGCTACAGTAATGAGCGGCAACAAGCTGTTACGAAACACGTGACGCCACAGCACCTGAGCTTCCGTCGCCCCCTTGGCCCGAGCAGTGCGGGCATAATCGGCCAACAGATTTTCGAGCACCGCTGAGCGGGTGAGCTTGGCGAGAAACGCGAAGCCACCGTAGGTGAGGCACAATACCGGCAGTACCAGGTGCCACAAACGATCCAGGAGAAAGCCGCGGACAAACTCTCCTTCCCAAAAAATAGACGATAGGCCAACCCCCAACGCCATTCCAAGGGCGGTCATTAGCGTGGCACGAAGCGCCAGGTAATCCGTATAGCCGACGAGCGCCAACAGCACCCCACCCAGGGCCGTCCCGACGAGCAATCCCACCGAAACGCCAACTTCGCCGAGCTGCAACACCATGAGCAAACCGAGCATGGAACCGAGCAGTGCCATGAGCACGATCCGCAGACGTTGGCCAGGCCAGCGACTCAGTCCGAGAAGCAGCACTGCTCCGAAGACTGCTCCGAAGAACAGGCGCAGCGCATCCCTGCTGTCCTTCCAATGAGGCAGAAATGGCATATCCAAGGCTTCTCGCCGATTCAATCCCGCCGTTGGAAACCATTGCCAATACTGGTCGCTCGCAAAGAAGCCCAGCAACAGCACGCCCGCCAGCATGGTGGGGATTGACCAGAGGGCGAGCATGAACATGCTCGAGCCGACATCGAAAAGGCTGCCCCTCCGGGTTGCCGCCCTGACACCAATGGCAATGGCAACGATGTAGATGAGGGGAATGGCAAGGACGTTCAGCAAGATGGTAATGGGCAGGCGTTCGGCAATGAGGTCGCCAACCCGGCGCCCATAGCGGAAGCTCATGCCGAAATCCGATCCCTTGAGCAAGGAAAAGTTTCCCAACCGATTCTGTTCATCCAAAACAAAGCCGACCGGAGAAACATTGTTAAGCCATCGCAGGTACTGCAGGGGTGCTGGCTGATCGAGCCCATAACGCCGGTTGTAATAATCTTCTAGGGCCCTCTTCGCCTGGGGCTCCAGATTCTGACCCGCGATTAGACCCTCGGCGGTGATGCCGCCGGGCGAAAGCGCCATGACGGTGAACACCACTACCGTGATGCCGAACAGCGTCGGAATCATCAGCAGCAGCCGCCGAAGGATGTAGGTGTGCATCTACGGAAACGGACACGCCATGTTCGCGGGGACGCGTTTCCTAGCGGGTATACTTCTGACGTGGCCCCGGCACGAACCACTCCACGGGTACAGTGTTTAGATTGAGACCGAGGCGCGTTACTTGGATGTTTTGCATGCGCGCATCGATAAATGCCAGGGTGTTGCGTCGCAGCAAGAAGGTATAGGGCTGATCTTCATAAAGAATACGCTCACATTGATGCCAAAGCGGCATGCGCACCTCTTCTTCCACGGTGGCTCGGGCCTGCTCGATGAGCGTATCCAGGCGTGGATTGCGATAGCTTATGAAGTTGTCCCCGCCCGCCAGGATCTGGCTGCTGTGGAATATTTGGAACAGGTCCGTTTCGATCCCGCTGGACCAGCCAAGGGTAATGGCATCGAAGTTTTTCTCGTTGAGCAAGTCGAGCATCACGGACCACTCGGTGGGTTTAGGCCGGAGCAGAATTCCGGCTCGGGCGTACACATCCCGCAGGAATAGCACCAAGCGTTTGGTGTCCTCGTTATCCTGCAAAAATACCAATTCGAAATCAAAGGGCTGACCGTTGGCATCTTCGAGAACGCCGTCGCCATCACGATCCGCGTAGCCGGCCTCGCTAAGAAGCGCTTTGGCCTTGAGGGGATCATAGGGCCGCGGACGGTGCGCCGGATCGTGTTGCGCGCTGCGCAGACTGAAGGGGCTCACAGCGGGCTCAGCATAACCGAGTAAGATCTGGTCGATGATCCGCTGACGATCGGTGAGATAGGTCATTGCTTCGCGCACCCGGCGGTCAGCGAAACGCGCGGGTTTACCGTCGCGCATTTGATTCCAACCAATATAGAGGTAGCCGGCAGTCGGACTCATGTACTCTAGATGCCGGGCGCGGGCGTTCAGGGCTTTATCTTGAACCAATTGCCGAAACTCAAGGGGTCGCGCGTTGTAGACATCGATATCCCCATTGCGGAAAGTCGTCAGACGGGCGCTGTCGTTCTCGATGATCTTCCACAACAGTCGATTAAACGGCGGCTGCACCGCCCCCCAATAACGCGGGTTGCGTTCGAGCTCGACGAAGCCTCGGTCGGGTGTCCAGGTCTGCGGGTTCGACAACCGGTAAGGGCCGGAACCGAACAGAAAACCTTTAGATTGATTGAAGGTCTCGGGTGCTTGCACATAGCGCCCGTAGAAGTGCTCCGCCAGGATCGGCATGCCGCCCGCTAGCGATAGGCTATCGAAATAAGGTTCTTTGAAGCGGAACACGACCTCTCGAGCATTTCTTGCGGTGACGCTTTCGATCTTTTCGAAGTAGGCTCGCGCCCGAGGTGCCGCAATCGCCCCGTTCATGATAAAGGCGAAGGTAAACGCCGCGTCCTTGGCCTCAACCGCGTGACCGTCGGAAAAGGCAACACCCTTGCGCAGACGAAACAGGAAGCTGAGACCGTCCTCGCTGACTTCCCAATCGTCTTCGGCAAGCAGCCCCTCCCAAGCTAACGTCTCAGGATTGCGGATGAGCAGGGACTCCTGCACGAAGGTTTGTACCTGGGACGCGTAAATATCCGAGGAAACCAGGGGCGTGAGCGTTTTGAGACTGGTGCCAAAAGCTTGCACCAGCCAATCACCGGCTTGGAAGTCGGGGCGCTGGGATGCCTCGTAGGCGCGTTGGAAAGCGGCTGGAACTGCGTGGCTGCCGGCTTGGTTTTCACCACCGTCGCGGCGCAGCGGATCGCCCGTGCTCACTCGCCGCTCGAGAGCGCCGAGGGTGCTGCGCATTCGTCCCAAGTCCATAGCCTGCTCGCTCAGAAGCCTCTCCAGCTGCGTCATCTTCTGCCACTGACGATCCACCATGTACATCGCCAGCAATATGAGCACAAGAAGGGCGGAGAGGAAGCCAAACAGAAAGAAATCTTTGACCGTGAAACGGTGCTCCATTGATGTGTGGATCGTGATCTCTGAATGGCGTCGTGAGTTAGCGCGAGAGGCAGCCTTCGCAAGCCAGATGTGTCGGCATGGTAAGCGCTGAGAGCGCCCGAGTCACGTTTTTCAAGCGCTCGGCGCGGTCCCTGATGCGCACAGCGAGCGACTTCAACGTACCCATTGGCGGTACGGATGCCGTTGAATTATGCTCGGCCGCCAAGAGCTGGGCCAAGCCTGGGTGGTCAGCAGCGGCCTACCCCTGGGTAGGGCTGCTTAGCTGGGCATTCAGCCTTCGTTCATGTCACGCCTGTTAGTGTTGTTGAGCCAAAAACCCTGTGGGCTTGCGCCCGGAAGGCTCCTGCAGCCCCCCCAGGATGCAGGTGGAGGTCACCAGGCGAAGTGCTCTGAGCGTGTCTTGCGGTATTTACCGTGTCGCCCTCGGAGTTGGGCTAATGACGACTATGGCCATCACCTATGCAGCATGACCCAGCGCCCCGATCGTTGCCAGGGGAAGGCTGCTCCGACTAGGGTGATGTCGTGCACGTCAAGCCCATCATCCGCCTGATTGAAATGGCTTTGGCGCGGCAAGGATGCTGATACGATGAGCGGGTCCGGTATGGAACCGCCGCGG
>JAGTVB010000365.1 GCA_018224385.1 Gammaproteobacteria bacterium | reverse complement strand
GCTTCAGACTATTTATCTCTTTCGCCACGCCTTCGGTCGAAAGGGACGCTGCCACGGCAACAACCTCGCTTTTCTTCTTTTCCTCAAGCTTCTTTTCAGGCTTCAGTGCGGCCTTTTCTTTCTCCTCGAGTTGCCTCAGAAGGGCGTTATAGGCATCGACCATCTCCTTCTTGGTATTGGTCATGGAAAGCTTCTTCGATTGTATCTTTTCCTCTGTCATGTTTTTTCTCCCTAAGCGTTGTGCGGTAGGCAGCGCTGTCACCGGGCTGTGCCAAAGGCGAACGCGAGCGCGATGCGTGCGGTTACGGTCGCACCCCGGGAAGCCGAGACGCGAGCATGGGCATGGCGGTGTTGTCGCAGCGCCAATGACAGGCAGGGAGACAAAGCGCGAGACTGGCGCGCCCTAGAGGATTCGAACCTCTGACCTTTGGCTCCGGAGGCCAACGCTCTATCCAACTGAGCTAAGGGCGCGGTCAGCACGACTAGCATAAACTCACTGCCCGCCCGCCGTCCATCGTTTCGCGGTCACCTGCTCCAGTGTTTAAGTATGGGAGCGTCGATCTTTTTTGCACCGCACAAGGGGTTGCGAAAGCATTGACTTTCGCGAGAAGATATCCGGCCTAAGGAGCTGTTTTGAAATGGCAAGCACGGGAGTCTTTAAAACCGCTTCTGGTGCTGATGTTATACGCCTTGGGTAGGGGCTGCTTACGCAAGCGTACTGTTGCTACAAATGACAAGAATGAGGTGGAAGTGTGAGCCACGCAGATGACGTTTTCATTAAGAATTTTTTAGCGATCCTTGGGGCCCTCGTGCTGTTTACCATCCTCGCCTTCATCTTGGCGCGATCCGTAGGCTTTGGGGCCATGGAGCAAATGCAGGGCAATCCGCAAGCGGTCGCCGAGCGTATCCAGCCCGTCGGGGCTGTGCGCACCGGCAAACCGGGCGATGAGCCGGTGCCTCTCGAGACGCAAGCCGCGGCGGTGGCGCCAGCCGGCGTGCCCGCGGCGGCCGAGCAGACCGGGGAGCAGATCTACAACACCACCTGCATGGCATGCCATACCACGGGTGTTGCCGGGGCACCCAAGCTCGATGAAAAAGACGTTTGGGCCGCTCGGGTCGCACAGGGCCTCGACCTGCTCGTGCAAAATGCCGTCAATGGCAAGAACGCCATGCCCGCGAAAGGTGGTAACCCCAGCCTGAGCGACGACGACATCAAGCGAGCCGTGGAATATATGCTCACCCAGGCTGGGGTGAGCGCACCCTAAATCAAGGCCTCTGCTGGCGCCGGGTGTGTTTCCTGTGGCCCAATGTGTGCGGTTGGCGGCGCGGCAATCACGATGTTGCTGTTCACCGCGGCGCGCCGCCGCTGCGGCAAACGTCGTGGCTTTCAGGCAGGCTTGTCACACGGCCCCCAAGTTGGCGTAGGCTAACACCAGCCATTTGGTGCCCGCGTGTTCGAAATTGACCTGAACCCGGGCATGGGCACCCCGGCCTTCGTAGTTAAGTACGACCCCCTTCCCGAACTTGGGATGGGCGACCCGCTGCCCGAGCGTGAACGAATCGGCCTGATCCGCATCCGGGGTATAGCGCGGCCAGCTGACCGAGCCGCGCAAGCGCACCTCGCGCACCAGATCCATGGGGATCTCCTGAAGAAACCTCGACGGTTCAGGGTAGAAATCGGCATTGTGGATGCGCCGCACCTCGGCATGGGTGAGGCAAAGGACCTGCATGGCGCGCGTCATCCCCACGTAGCACAGCCGCCGCTCCTCCTCGAGTTTTCCGGGATCGTTCAGGCTGCGCTGATGGGGAAACAAGCCCTCTTCCAAGCCGCAGAGGAAAACCAGTGGGAACTCGAGCCCCTTCGCGGAGTGCAACGTCATGAGGTGGACTCCGCCCCCGCCTGACGGATCGTCACCGCTCTCCAAGGCCGCGCGCGCCAGGAACGCGCCGAGCAGCGACTCGCCTTCGGGCTGATCGTAGCTGAACTGACGCGCCGCACTGACCAGCTCCTCGAGGTTCTCCACCCGGGTTCCCGAGTGGTTTGACTTGTCGCGCCGGTAGTACTCGAGCAATCCGCTGTTTTCGATAACGCCAGCCACCCGTTCATCGAGTGGTCCTGCGGCCGTGTCCTCGTCCAGCCGGGCAAGCAACGCCAGAAAACCGGACAAGGCGGTGCGCGCCCGAGCCGCAAGCGCGCCGCCCGCCGCCAGATCACGGGCCGCTTGCCACAACGATACGCCGCCTTCACGGGCCACCAGCCGCAGTTTTTCCAGTGTGCGCGCGCCGATGGCCCGGGGCGGCGTATTCACCACCCGCTCGAAAGCGGCGTCGTCATCCCGGTTTGCGATCAGCCGAAGGTAGGCCAAGGCATCCTTGATCTCAGCCCGCTCGTAAAAACGCTGACCGCCATACACACGGTAGGGAACGCCTTGGGCGGCCAAGGCTTCCTCAAGCACGCGGGATTGGGCACTGGTGCGGTAAAGGATCGCTGCCTGGTCGGCGCGGCCGCCCTGGGCCAACCATTGGTGGATGCGGCCCACAATAAACCGAGCCTCGTCCAGATCGTTGAAGGCCCGGTACAAATGCAGCGGATCACCCACTCCCACATCGGTCCACAGATTCTTGCCGAGCCGGCCCTGGTTATTGGCGATCACCGCATTGGCCGCAGTGAGAATAGTGCGCGTCGAGCGGTAATTCTGCTCCAGCCGGATGGTCAGCACATTGGCGTAGTCTTGGGGAAAGCGATGAATATTCTCAATGCGCGCGCCGCGCCAGCCATAGATCGATTGATCGTCGTCGCCGACCATGAAAAGCCATCCCTGGTCTCCCGCCAACAGGCGAATCCACGCATACTGCAAACCATTGGTGTCCTGAAACTCATCCACCAGGATGTGCCGGAAACGACTTCGATAGTGTGCCGCCAGCTCCTCGTGATCGCGCAACAGGTCGTGACTCCGCAGCAGCAGCTCAGCGAAGTCAACCAGGCCGCTGCGTCGGCAGGTCGCCTCGTATTCCCGGTAGAGCGAAATGATCTGACGGCGCCAAGGATCGCCGCCGTCATGCAGCTGCGTGCAACGCATGCCCGCTTCCTTTTGCGCGTTGATCCAGCTCTGCACCTGCTTCACCGGCCAGCGCGCCTCATCGAGCCCCAACGTCCGAATGATTCGGCGGACCAAGCGGCGTTGATCCTCGCTGTCGATGATCTGAAAACCCTCCGGTAATGACGCCTCGCGCCAATGGGTGCGTAGCAAACGATGGGCGAGGCCGTGGAAAGTGCCGACCCACATATTGCCGACGGAGTAGCGCAACATGGCTTCGATGCGTGCGCGCATCTCCGCCGCCGCCTTATTGGTGAAAGTGACCGCGAAAATGTTGTGGGGAGCGCTGCGCTGCGTTTCCAGCAGCCAGGCGATGCGATGCACCAACACCCGCGTCTTTCCACTGCCCGCACCGGCGACCACTAAAACGTGTCCGGGTTGCGCCGTCACCGCTTTTTGCTGAGCGGGATTTAATGCCGTAACAACGTGTAGAGGATTCATCCTCGAGATTGTACCGAATTGCTTCTCTGGGAGAGAACGCTTTATTGTGAGACGCGAGACCGCCAAGCGAAGTGCACCGCGCGACACCTGATGGTAACCCTCTGTTCCTACTTAACGGATCATGCTATGGTCTGCTGCTTAAACAATGTTATTTCGATGTTAATCCAATCCCATGTGTTACGCTAACCCGATCCCGCGCCGGCGCTTTGGCAACGAAAACGAGGTGGTCTATGAAACGCGCCAAGCATGCCCCCGCCACCGGCAGGCCGCCCCTGCGGGCGGCACCGAACCGGCGCACGCGCCGCCAACATCTGAGCGTTCTCATCGTCGCCACTGATGCCAGTATTCGCCAAACACTTGGCTTGGCTTTTACCGAGCGTGGCTACCGCGTGGAACAGGCCGATACCGTCCAACACGCGGCGAACAGGCTGCGCCAGCGCCGTTTCGATATCGCGTTGCTCGATGCCGGGCTGCCCGAGAGCGATGCGGCTCAGCTGCTCTCGTGCTTGCACGCGCCGCAGGTGAGCTTGGTGGCCATGATCTGGCTGGCG
>JAGTVB010000364.1 GCA_018224385.1 Gammaproteobacteria bacterium | reverse complement strand
TGATAGGCTAGCGAGATGGTGCCGAGGAGAGGACTTGAACCTCCACGGGGTTACCCCCACTAGCACCTGAAGCTAGCGCGTCTACCAATTCCGCCACCTCGGCCGACGATCGGCCGCCGCGACGGCTGAACCGCCTTTCAACCTAACACGCCGCAGCGAAGTCCGATCAACGGACGTGACTCTACCGGCGAAGGAGATCCTTGTCAACGATGACCAAACGCCCCGCCTACGACGACCCCCATGCCGCGCGCGAGGCAGAGAATTACGCCCGCCCCATTCCGAGCCGCGAATACCTGCTGAGTTTCCTAAAAAAGCGGGGGGTGCCGTTGCGATTTGCGCAACTGCTCGAGGCTCTGTCACTGCACGATCCGCAGGATCAGGAAGCCTTGCGGCGGCGGCTGCGGGCGATGGAGCGCGACGGCCAGATCATCCGCAATCGCCGGGACGGCTACGGCCTTCTGGAGAAGATGGATCTGGTGTGCGGCCGCGTGCTGGCGCATCGCGAGGGTTACGGGCGGGTGGTTTCCGACGACGGTGGCGAGAGCTTGTTGCTCTCGCCCCGGGACATGCGCGCAGTGTTGCACGGCGATCGGGTGGTCGCTCGGGTGACGGGGATGGATCGCCGCGGGCGAAAGCAAGGCGCCATCGTTGACATCCTGGAGCGCAACACGCGCGAAGTGGTCGGTCGCTTCTTTATCGAGCGCGGCATCGGCTTTGTGGTGGCGGATAGCAAGCAGTTCTATCAGGACATCCTGGTGCCGCTCGACCACATCGCCGGGGCACGCGAGGGGCAAATCGTGGTCGCGGAGATCCTCGATCAGCCCACCAAACACGCCCAGCCGATCGGGCGTATCGTGGAAGTGCTCGGCGAGCATCTGGCGCCGGGCATGGAAATCGATCTGGCGGTTCGCGCCTACCAACTCCCGGCGGAATGGCCGCCCGACGTGCGCGCGGAATGTGAACGCTTCGCTGCAGAGGTGCCCGCATCTGCTGTGGACGGGCGGGTGGATCTGCGCGCGCTGTCGCTCGTGACCATCGACGGTGCGGATGCGCGGGATTTCGACGATGCCGTCTACTGCCACAAGACTGCCCATGGCTGGCGGCTGCTGGTCGCCATCGCGGATGTGTCGACCTATGTGGCGCGCACCACGGCCCTTGATGCCGAGGCTCAGCGGCGCGGCAATTCGGTGTATTTCCCCGGGCGGGTGATTCCGATGCTCCCGGAGGTACTGTCCAACGAGCTCTGTTCGCTTAAGCCCGATGTCGATCGATTGTGCCTCGCCTGCGAGATGTCGATTGGCCAGGACGGTCGCATCACCCGCTCGCGTTTCTTGGAAGGGGTGATGCGTTCGCGCATGCGCTTGACCTACGACGAGGTCGCCGAAGCGGTGGTCAAACGGCATCGCCCGACGCGCCGGCGCCTCGGGGAAGTGATCGCGTTGCTCGATGAGCTGTATGCCCTGTATCGGGTACTGCGGGAATCCCGCGATCGTCGCGGCGCCATTGACATCGATGTCGCCGAGCCCCGCATCGTGTTTGGGGCCCAGCGCAAGATCGAACGCTTCGAAGCGTTGCGGCGCAACGACGCCCACCGCATCATCGAGGAATGCATGATCGCCGCCAATGTGGCCGCGGCGCGGCTGCTGCGTCGGCATAAGATGCCGATGCTGTACCGAACCCACGGCGGGCCGACGGCGGAGAAGCTGGCTGATGTGCACACGTTTCTGAGTGAGTTGGGGCTCAAGCTCGGAGGCGGCACCAAGCCTTCGGCTCAGCACTACGCGGCCCTTCTGCACCGAACGCGGGCGAGGGCGGACAAGCATCTGATTCAGACGGTATTGCTTCGGTCCTTGCCCCAGGCACGCTACAGTCCGGACAACATCGGCCATTTCGGACTGGCGCTGGACTGCTATACGCATTACACCTCGCCTATCCGGCGTTACCCGGACCTGCTGGTCCATCGCGCCATTCGTCACTTCCTGCGCGGAGGTCGTCAGGAGGATTATGATCTCATCCACGGCGACCTTCAGGTGCTCGGCGAGCATTGTTCCATGACGGAACGGCGGGCCGATGAGGCGACCCGCGATGCCATCGATCGCCTCAAGTGCGAGTTCATGTTGGACAAGGTCGGTGAGATTTTTCAGGGATTAATCACGGGGGTGACCTCGTTCGGTCTGTTTGTGACGCTGGATGATATCTATGTCGAGGGTTTGGTGCATATCAGCGTTCTCGGCAGCGATTACTTTCATTACGATCCCATTCACCATCGCCTGCGGGGCGAGCGCAGCGGCCTGGATTATCGCTTGGCGGATGCGATCACCGTGCGGGTGGTCCGGGTTGATGTGGATGAGCGCAAGATCGACTTCGAGCTCACCGAGGGTGTTAAGGAATCCTCGGCGCGAGGTCCCCGCCGGGGTGGGCGGCTACGCCGGCGTTCCAAACAGCGGTCGCCTAAATGACGGCGCCGGGAGCGGAAGCGGAGCTCATCTTCGGCTATCATGCGGTTTCGGCGGTGCTTGCCGCGCAACCCCGCCGCATCGTCGAACTATGGGTACAGTTGGGCCGCGCTGATCAGAGAATGCAACTGCTACTGGCGGACGCGCAGCGTCTGGGGATCAACGTTCGGCTGCTACCCCGCCGATCCCTGGACCAGCTGGCGGGAGGCGGCGCTCACCAGGGAGTTATCGCGCGCTGCGGCAGTAGTTCGCCGGCTTCCCGAAGGGATCTCGCGGCGATCTTGGAGCAATGCCGGGAGGCGGCGTTGCTGCTGGTGTTGGACGGCGTGCAGGACCCGCGAAACCTGGGGGCCTGCCTGAGAACGGCGGATGCCGTTGGCGTGCATGCCCTGATTGTGCCCAAGGACCGGGCTGTCTCGCTCACGCCAGCGGCGCGCAAGGTGGCCTGCGGCGCCGCCGAGACGGTGCCCTTTCAGCAAGTGACCAATCTCGCCCGCACCCTGCAGGAGCTGGGCGAGGCGGGTCTGTTCATAGTCGGAGCCGCCCCAGAAGCCGCAACATCCCTCTATGACGCCGATCTGACCAGGCCCGTCGCAGTGGTGCTGGGCGGGGAGGAGCGCGGGCTTCGTCGTTTGACGCGAGCGCACTGCGACTGTCTGGTCAGCATTCCGCTGGTCGGCACGGTGGCCAGTTTGAATGTCGCCGTGGCGGCCGCCGTGCTGCTCTATGAGGTCCGCCGGCAACGCTGGCGGGCGCGCGAGGAGGGCGGGCAAAGATGATTGCGCTGGGCGCGTAGATGACTTAGAATTTTTGTCTTGCTTTGCAAGAAAAGTATTGAAAAACCAATACCTTGCAGTTCTTGCCGTCGCGCCGCAGGCAGTCTGGGAAGCGGCGGCTTAGCGGTCCCGAAAACCGGGACACTAATCCAAAAGAGGCAGTACTATGAGGCACTATGAGATCGTCTTTCTCGTGCATCCCGACCAGAGCGAGCAGGTGCCCGCCATGGTCGATCGCTACCGGTCAATCGTTGAGACCGCCGGCGGGCTTATCCATCGATTAGAGGATTGGGGGCGCCGGCAACTCGCGTATCCGATTCACAAAGTACACAAAGCCCATTACGTGCTCATGAACATCGAGTGTCCCGAGCCGGGGCTGAGTGAGCTGGCGAGCGCGTTTCGCTTCAATGATGCCGTGCTGCGTCATCTGGTGATTCGGCGCAAGGAGGCCGTTACGGAGGCCTCACCGCTGGCGAGGTCGCGCGATGAACGCGAAGCCGATACCGGCGAGGGCGAGATGGGCCGCCGCGATGACGGTGACGATGAGCCCCGACGGCCGCTGCCGCGGGAGGAGTCGGTCGAGGTCGCTTCCTGATGGGCAAGCGTCCCCTACACACACCCGCTGCGGGTGTGTGCCTTGCTGGATGAGCGATTCCGTTATTTAGACTGAGAGATGTTCACTTATGGCACGTTATTTCCGCCGCAGGCGTTATTGCAAGTTCACCGTGGAAGGCGTTAAGGAGATCGATTATAAGGATCTGAATACGCTTAAAGGTTACATCACAGAGACGGGTAAGATCGTCCCGAGTCGCATTACCGGCACCAAGGCTCGTTACCAGCGCCAGCTCGGGCGGGCCATCAAGCGCGCTCGATATCTTGGGCTTCTGCCCTACAGCGACGCCCACTGATTGCGCCTCAGGCCGGGCCTTCCAAGTGCACAGGTTTGTGTCGTATGTCCTGCGTGGCCGCACGCAGGCGATTACCGTCGCCGCTGCCTGCGCGGCATTGTCCTTGCTTTTGCCGCCGATGAGCTATGTCAGCGGCGCCGTGATTGCGCTTGCAACGCTGCGCCACGGGGCGCGCGAGGGCGGGCTGGTCATTGCGGGCTCGGGGCTGCTCGCGGGCGCCTTGACCTTGCTTGTGGTGGGTTCGGTTTATCCGGTGGTCGTGTTTCTAGCGCTCACTTGGGTCCCGGTGTGGATGCTGGCTTTGGTGCTGCGGGCGACCGCAGACCAGGGGATGGTGTTACTCGTTGCCGGAGCGCTCGGCGCCATCGCGCTGGGCGCTGTGCATCTGATGCTCACCGATCCGGCGGCTTGGTGGGACGCACTGCTGCAGGGTTTTGTCGATGATGCGCTGCAGGGGGCGGGGCCGACCCTGGCCAGTGGCGCGGGAAAGGAACAGCTCAGCGCGCTGATTGACAATTTGGCACCGATAATGACCGGTTTAGTGGTTGCCGGTACCGTGCTCGGGCTGGTGCTTACCCTGTTTTTAGCACGCTGGTGGCATGCTCTGGTGGATAATCCAGGGGGCTTTGGCCGCGAGTTTCGATCATTGACCCTTGATCGGCGGTTCGCGCCGCTCGCATTGGCCATCGTATTGGCGACGCTGATGGCCAATTCGCTGACTGGCGGACTGGCAGGAGAAGCCGCGTTCATTATCGTCGTGCTGTACATGTTGCAAGGGCTTGCCGTTGTGCACAGCGTCGTTAACACGCGTGGCGCGTCGAACGGTTGGTTGGTAGGGCTTTATCTGCTGCTCTTCTTGCTGCCGCCACAGGTCATGTTGCTGCTGGCACTGACCGGGTTCACCGATGTTTGGATGAACCTTCGGGCGCGCGCGAGCAACCAAAGTGGGCAGGGACCGTGAAGGCATGAGGTATTTAAGATGGATGTGATTTTGCTGGAAAAGGTGCCGAATCTCGGCGACCTCGGTGAGAAGGTGAAGGTGAGGCCGGGATATGCCCGCAATTACCTCCTGCCGCAGCGTCGGGCGATTGCCGCGACGCCGGCTAATGTGGCTGAGTTCGATAGACACCGCGCTGAGCTCCAAGCGCAGCAGGTAGAAGCCCGCGATGCGGCCGAAGCGCACGCCGCCTCGTTGGGGGGAATGGTGGTGACCTTGGCGCGAAAAGCCGGGGAGGAAGGCCGGCTGTTTGGCTCGGTCGGTACCTCGGACATCGCCGAGGCTGTCAGTGCCTTGGGTACCGCCATCGAGAGGCAACAGGTGCGGTTACCGAGTGGTCCTCTGCGCCAGGTGGGCGATTACGACATTGTGGTTCATTTACATGCCGACGTGGATGTTGCCATCAAGGTTCAAGTGGTTGCCGAAAACTGAGTCGCGGAGCTGAACCGGGCGCCAGTGGCGGCAGAATACGGCGCACGGTGGCGCTCCAATCCTTCATCAGTACGGTAAGCGCAGTGTATTTTTGTAGGCAGCTTGTAACGGCTTCCTGGTAGGGGAGACGTGGCTGCTTAGCCGCCCTAGTGGCGCGCCGGACCGTCCGATAGTGCTTGGATTCTGCTATGCATGACAGCCTTCTGTCCGACGCCCTGGTCGAGCTGCCGGACGTTGCTCCCAGGGGTGCGCCCCACTCTGTAGATGCCGAGCAGTCGGTGCTCGGGGGGCTGATGCTCGACAACGTCGTCTGGGATCAAATCGCCGATAAAGTGTGTGGGGAGGATTTTTATCGCCCCGAGCACCGGCTCATTTTCTCGGCTATTGCGGCGCTGAGCGAAGAGAGCACCCCGTTTGATGTCGTGACACTTTCGGAATGGCTCGAGAGCCGCAAGCAGCTTGAGCCTGCCGGTGGTCTTGCGTACCTCGGAGATCTGGCGAAGAACACACCGAGCGCTGCCAACATCGGCGCATATGCTGCAATTGTGCGCGAGCGGGCGATTCTGCGGGGCCTCATCCGCATTGGCACCGACATTGCTAATAACGCCTACAATCCTTTGGGGAGGAATGCCGCAGCGCTTCTGGATGATGCCGAGCGGCTCGTCTTCGGGCTGGCGGAGGCGCGCAGCCGTGCATTGCGTGGCTTTATCCCAGTGCGGGAGCTGCTGGTCGAGGTGGTGGACCGCATTGATGCCTTGTTTCATCGGGACAACCCCATTACCGGCGTGGCAAGCGGCTTTACCGATCTGGACGACAAGACGTCCGGACTTCAGCCCGGCGACTTGATCATCGTGGCTGGACGCCCGTCGATGGGCAAGACCGCGTTTGCCATGAATATCGTCGAGCATGCGGTCATCCGCGATCGGGTGGTGGCCGCGGTGTTTAGCATGGAGATGCCGGCCGAGCAGTTGACGATGCGCATGCTGGCGTCCCTCGGGCGGATCGATCAGCACAAGGTGCGCACCGGAAAGCTCGATGACGACGATTGGCCGCGCTTGACCTCGGCGGTCAGTATGCTCAATGAGACCCAGATCTTTGTAGACGATACTCCGGCACTCACGCCCATGGATCTGCGTGCGCGTTGTCGGCGGTTGAAGCGAGAGCATGGGCTCGGCCTCGTGATCGTCGATTATTTGCAGCTCATGCAAGTGCCCGGGACGAGAGAGAACCGAGCGACTGAGATCTCTGAGATTTCCCGTTCCCTGAAGGCCCTCGCCAAGGAGCTGCGCGTGCCCGTGGTGGCGCTCTCGCAGTTGAATCGCGGTCTGGAGCAACGGCAGGATAAGCGACCCGTAATGTCCGATTTGAGGGAATCCGGTGCCATCGAGCAGGATGCCGACGTCATCCTCTTCATCTATCGCGACGAAGTCTACAACGAGGAGAGCCCCAACAAGGGTATCGCGGAGATTATCATCAGCAAGCAGCGAAACGGTCCGATCGGCAAGGTCAATCTAACGTTCTTGGGCCAATACACGCGTTTTGAGAACCACGCATCGGTGACCTTCGCCTCCGGCTATCCTTCATGACCCGCCCGGCGCGGGCGCTGATCGATGTCGCGGCCCTGCGGCACAACCTGAGCCGCGTGCGCGCCTTGGCGCCCGCGAGCCGCGTCTTTGCCATCGTCAAGGCCAATGGGTATGGGCACGGTTTGGCGCGCGTCGGCCGCTCCTTGCAGGAGGCTGATGGCTTCGGTGTCGCCTGTCTCGAGGAGGCGCTCGCGCTGCGCGAGGCGAGTATCCCGCAACGAATCCTATTGCTTGGCGGCGTGTTTGACCCGTCGGAGCTTCCGCTGGTTGATCAGCATCGACTGGACGTTGTGGTCCATGACGAGAGCCAGGTGGAATTCCTGGAGCGGGCGCGACTGCACCGTCCCATTTCGGTGTGGCTCAAGATCGATACCGGCATGCACCGTCTTGGCGTGCATCCAGCCTCTGTGCCGCGGCTTTGGCAGCGGCTCGTCGAATGCGCCAATGTGGCTCGGCCGATCCGCGTGCTGAGCCACCTTGCCAATGCGGACCGTCCGCAAGAGCAGCAGACCTGCAGCCAGCTGTCGTGCCTGCTCGCCTGTGCCGGTGGGCTGGCGACCGAGATCAGTGTTGCGAATTCCGCCGCCATCCTGACGCGGCCGGGATCTCACCGCGACTGGGTGCGACCGGGCATCATGCTCTACGGTATCTCGCCATTTCCCGACTCCCAAGGCACACAGTACGATCTGCGGCCCGCGATGACGCTGATGACGCAGCTCATCGCCGTTAGGCGCGTTGAGGAGGGGGAGACCATCGGCTATGGTGGGACCTGGCGTTGCCCGCAAGCCATGCCCGTGGGCGTGGCTGCGATTGGCTACGGCGATGGATATCCCAGGCACGCACCGTCAGGAACGGCGGTGCTCGTCAACGGCAAGCGGGTCCCCCTTATCGGTCGCATCTCCATGGATCTCATTACGCTGGATTTGAGGACCCAGCCCCACGCCCGACCCGGCGATCCCGTCGTTTTGTGGGGGCGCGGGCTACCGATCGAGGAACTCGCCCAGCGCGCCGGCACCATCGCGTACGAACTCGTGTGTCGCGTGGCTTCTCGGGTTAAATTCACTGAGGAGGCATGAGCGCGTGCGACTTAAAATCTGCTGCGCCTCCCGCTAGCGGCGTGGCGCGGTGGGCGCTCATCGCCTAATCTATCCGCTAGGTCGGCTCGCAGCGCGCCCGGCGCTCGGGCCGCTCGCTGCGGTTTCTTCACCACCGCTTAGCACGAACCTGCGAGCGATCACCCTCCCTGTCGAGAAGGGAGAGAAAGCATCAGGCGCGCCGCCGGCGGCTGCGAACCGCCTGCGCCAACACCTGTAGCAGCGTGGCGCTGTCGTCCCACCCGAGGCAAGCATCGGTTATGCTCTGGCCGTAGACCAGTGGTTTTCCCGATTCGAGCTCCTGGTGACCCGCCGTTAGGTGGCTCTCGACCATGACCCCCATGATCGCGTCGCTGCCCCCGGCAATCTGCTCGGCCACCTCGTTTCCCACGATGAGCTGGCGCTCGTGTTGCTTCTCGCTGTTGGCATGGCTGAAGTCGATCATCAGCCGTCCGGGCAGGCCTACCGCCTGCAATGCCTTCACGGCCCGTTGCACGCTGGCGGGATCATGATTGGGTTGCTCGCCGCCGCGTAGGATGATATGGCAGTCTTCGTTTCCCGTGGTGGTAAAGATGGCGGAGTGAGCGAATTGAGTCAGCGATAAAAAATGGTGGGGCTGCTTTGCCGCCCGCACCGCGTCGATGGCGATCTGCACGTTGCCCCTGGTGCCGTTCTTGAACCCTACCGGGCAAGACAGACCGGAAGCCAGCTCGCGGTGTACCTGGCTTTCCGTAGTTCGGGCGCCGATGGCGCCCCAGCTGACCAAATCGGACAGGTATTGCGGCGTGATGATTTCCAAATACTCGGTCCCGGCGGGAATACCCCGCTCGTTCAATTCCAGCAGGAGCTGCCGCGCCATGCGTAAGCCTTTGTTGATGCGAAAGCTTCCGTCCAGGTCCGGATCATTGATCAAGCCTTTCCAGCCAACCGTGGTGCGCGGTTTCTCGAAGTAGACCCGCATGACCACCACGAGATCTTCGTGGACTTGCGCCATGATTTCCCTGAGCCGTTCGCCATATTCCTTTGCTGCCATCGGATCGTGCACGGAGCAAGGGCCGATAACGACAAGCAGCCGATCATCCTGCCCATAGAGAATGCGATGTAGGGCGGCGCGCGTGCCAAGCGTGGTCTTGGCGGCTTGTTCCGAGAGTGGCAGTTCGTCATGCAGCAATGCGGGAGAAATCACCGGTTTGATTCTCTCTATGCGCAGATCCTCAGTTTTATACGTCATGAGTCATAAACCATTTGATGCAACTGTAGTTGTGGTATTTGGCTGGCTTGGCACCCAATGACAGGCTTCTCGGTGGCGACGCACCGGGCGGTGCAGTAGGGTCAGTCACCAGCTGCGAGCTGCTCTCGGCTTGCCTGCCGGTGACCCCGCTGAAACGAGAGAGGGGTGCGCTCAATGGAAACGGGCTGGGTTTGTCTGCCAGGCTGGTCAGATTGTAATCGCAGCCTTGAGGCAATGCGAACGCCACCGCGGGGGCGGCTGCCAGGGCGTGGGACTCAGCGTTGCCGGCGATGCAGCTCGGCGCGTTTTGGGCGGCGCAGGTGGGGCTGGATCCGCAACGTCTTGATGGCGTTTTCCTTAGTTTGCACCACCTCGACCGGATAGCCCGCCAGTAGAAGGCTGGTCCCGGCCTCAGGTATGGTCTCCAGGTATTCGAGCACCAACCCGTTGAGCGTCTTTGGCCCATCCACAGGCAGCTCCCAGTGCATTGTTCGGTTCAGATCTCGAACGCTGGCGCTGGCGTCAATCAGATAGCTGCCATCGGCCTGGGGATAAACATCGGAGATCTGGGCAGCGGGATCCGTGGTAAATTCGCCAACGATCTCCTCGAGGATATCTTCCAACGCGACCAGCCCTTGGATATCGCCATATTCGTCCACCACCAGACCGATTCGCCGCTGGTGACGCTGGAAGTTGCGCAGCTGCGTGTCCAGGGGCGTTCCAGCTGGAACGAAGTACGGCTCCTGAGCCCAGCTGAGCAGGCGCTCCTTGCTGAAGGAACGGTATTGCAGCTCACCCACCACCTTGCGCAGATGCAGCATGCCGACGATGTTATCGATGTCGCCCCGATAGATGGGGAGCAGTGTGTGTTGGCTCGTGGCGAGTTGCTCGAGAATGCTTTTTTCGGAATTCTCAAGGTCGATGCTGTTGATCTCATTGCGGGGCACCATGATGTCGTCAACAGAAACCTTTTCGAGATCCAGGATACTGAGCAGCATGCGTTTGTAGCGCTGCGAGATCATGCTGCCGGCCTCGTTTACCACCGTGCGCAGCTCCTCACTCGTGAGCTTTTCACGATCGAGTTGGCCGGAGGTCACGCCAAACAGGGCAAGCAGGCTATTGGCGATCCAGTTGACGACCCAAACCAGCGGGTAGAGTAGCTTCAGCAGGGGTGTCAGCGCATAGGACGCAACAAAGGCGAGCCGCTCGGGGTGCAATACCGCCAGCGTCTTCGGTGCGACTTCGGCAAAGATGAGAATGACCAGCGTCAGCAGCCCGGTGGCAATGGCGATGCCGGCTTCACCCCAAAGCCGCAGGGCAATGATGGTTGCCAGCGACGAGGCGAGAATATTAACGAAATTGTTACCGAGCAGGATGAGCCCGATGAGGCGATCGGGGCGCTCGAGCAGCGCACTCGCGAGCCGCGCCCCGCGGTGCTTTTGCTGGGCGAGGTGGCGCAGGCGGTAACGGTTCAGTGCCATCATGCTGGTCTCCGAACCGGAGAAGAACGCGGAAAGCATGATGAGCGCAAGGAGCGCGCCGAGAAGGGCGCTAAGCGGAATGTCGGTCACTGGGTGGTACGCCTTTGGCCATCCACGTTAATTATACTCAGTGCTCTGAGGGCGGGCTGTCAAGTGGGGGGCAGGTGGATCATAGAGATCGGCGCGTGCCAGGAGCGATCAAGAATGAGCTCAAGGACGAGTTTGCTTCCAAAGTAAGCGAGCATTAAGGTAAAAAAACCGGCCAGGCTCCAGCGGATAGCCTGACGTCCGCGCCAGCCGTAGCGCCACCGCCCCCACAGGAGCACGGCGAAGACGAGCCACGCAAACAGGGATAAAATGGTCTTGTGAACCAGGTGTTGGGCGAGCATGTCGCGCAAGAACATCATACCGCTGACAAGGCTCAGGCTGAGCAAAAAGAAACCGAGCCCGATCATCTGAAACAGCAGGCCTTCTTGGGTCTGCATTGGGGGTAGACGGCTGATCAATCGCCCGGGGCGTTTCTGTCGCAGATGCCGCTCCTGATAGGCGAGCAAGACGGCTTGAAACGCTGCGATGGTGATTACGCTTGCCGCCAGTATGGAGAGGATGATGTGAATGTCCACACCGAAGCGTGTCTCTTCCAGCCTGACACGGTCGCTCGGGTAAAGGAGCGTCATTAGTACCGTAAACGCCGCCAACGGCAGGACGAAGATGCCCAAGTTGTCCACTGGCTTACTGAGGATGGCGAGCAGCAGGAACAGCACAATGACCCACGCCATCAAGGAGCCGGTATTGAAGAATCCGAGGCTGAGGCCCGCATCGGTAACAACGACGTGGTAAAGAAGTGCACCGTGCGCACAAACGGCGGCAAGCGCGCTCGCCACCACCGCGCTTCTCACCCTAGCGGCCGACCAGTGGGCGGTGGTGAGGCGAAGTCCCAAAAGCAGCGTTGCCGCGAGGTAGAGGACGATACTGGTGAGCCCGAGGACGACAGTCATGCTGAATATCTTCTCCGAGCCGCCGGCCGTTTGTCTACCGAGGCCCTGCTGTGGATGAAGGATTTCTTTTATGATGCCAACATTGAAGTAGGGCGCAAGGGTGAGCGCCGCGGCGTTTACGATGTAGGGGAGAGGAGACGTCATGTTTGCGGGCAGCGGCCAAGTGGCCAGTCTCAGCAATGGTGTCAAGATGCCCTGGCTCGGTTTGGGTGTGTTCCGGGTCGCCGACGGCCCGGAAGTCGAGCAGGTGGTGCAGTGGGCTCTTGACGCAGGCTACCGTAGTGTCGATACGGCCGCCGTCTATGGAAACGAAGCTGGCCTCGGTCGGGCCATTCGGACCAGCGATGTGCCACGCGAGGAAATATTCGTTACCACCAAAGTATGGAACACCGATCAGGGCTACGAGCGCACCCTGCGCGCTTTTGACAGCAGCCTCAAGCACCTTGGCATGGATTACCTGGACTTGTACCTCATTCACTGGCCGGTCAAGGATACCACCCGGGACACCTGGCGGGCGCTCGAGAAGCTTTATCGCGACGGCCGTGTTCGTGCCATCGGCGTGAGCAACTTTCAGGCGCATCACCTTCGCGCCCTCATGGAGGACACTGAAATCGTGCCCATGGTGAACCAAGTGGAGTTTCATCCTTACCTGTGCCAGTTGAGCTTACGGGAATTTTGCGCGCGACACGCCATTCAGGTTCAGGCGTGGGGTACCCTGCTGCAGGGCAAAATTTTTGACGTGCCTGAAGTGATCGCCTTGGCCGGGAAGTACGGCAAGACGCCGGCACAAGTCGTGCTGCGTTGGACGCTGCAGCACGGCGTGATCGCGATTGCCAAATCAAGCCATCGGGACCGTATCCAAGCCAATGCCAATATCTTCGACTTTGTGCTAGCGCGCGCCGATATGGCTCAACTGGATGCTCTGAATCGCGACCTTCGTCTTGGGCCGGATCCCGATGGCTTCTCGTGACGCGCGCCGCTCCGGTTTCTCCCAACGCTGAGAAGCGGTTGGATAGTGGCTGGCCGCGTTGATACAATTCTTTTCTTTTAGCCTCGCTGAAGTGCATGAGGGCGGCGCGCAATCCTCGACAGGCGGCGTTTCCTCGGGGGTGAGCGCAGGGGCCGTTTGTGCGGCCTATCGGACGGCCATCGCGGTGGGCCTGTTAGCGTGCCAGGAATGAGGCTTTTCCTCGCACCCGGTCGGGTGGCGGCGGTGGGCAGAGGCCGTTAGGGCTCTAGGTTCCTTTTGGGATTACGCATCGAGCCGAGTTATGTTTGACAATCTCTCAGAACGTTTAACCCAGAGTCTAAACCGGCTGCGGGGCAGGGGCCGGCTCACTGAGGCAAATATCAAGGACACGCTGCGCGAGGTGCGCATGGCGCTGCTGGAAGCGGACGTGGCACTGCCGGTGGCGCGGGAGTTCATCGAGAACATTCGTGAGCGGGCGGTTGGCCAGGCCGTGATGAAGAGTCTCACGCCGGGCCAGGAGCTCATTCGTATCGTCCGCAATGAGCTGATCCTGCTATTGGGCGAGGCCAACGAAGGACTCAATCTAAATGTACCGCCGCCGGCGGTGTTGCTGGTAGCGGGACTGCAGGGATCGGGCAAGACCACTACCGTGGCCAAGCTGGCCCGTTGGCTCAAGGAACGAAACAAGAAATCGGTGCTGGTGGCCAGTTGTGATATCTATCGCCCAGCGGCCATTGCCCAGCTCGAGATGCTGGCCAAGGATGTCGGCGCGGGTTTTTTCCCGAGTGATGCTTCGCAACATCCGGTGGCCATCGCCAAGGCGGCCGTCGAGCAGGCCCGTCGGCAGTTTGCCGACGTTGTCATCCTGGATACGGCAGGAAGGCTGCACATCGATGAAGCCATGATGGACGAGGTACGCCGCATTCATGAGGCCATCAAGCCCGTGGAAACGCTGTTCGTGGTCGACAGCATGACCGGACAGGATGCGGCGAATGTTTCCCGCGCCTTCGATCAGGCCCTGCCCCTTACCGGCGTGGTGCTCACCAAGACCGATGGGGATGCGCGCGGTGGTGCGGCGCTGTCCATCCGGCGCATTACCGGCAAGCCCATCAAGTTCATCGGCATGGGGGAGAAAACCGCGGCGCTGGAGCCGTTTTATCCTGACCGTATCGCCTCGCGCATCCTCGGAATGGGCGATGTGCTCAGCCTCATCGAAGAGGCGGAGCAGAAAATCGATCGCGACCAGGCGCAACGCATCGCCGATAAGCTGAAAAAGGGCAAGGGGTTCGATCTGGAGGATTTCCGGGAGCAACTGCAGCAGATGAAGAAGCTCGGTGGCATGACTGCTTTGCTGGATAAGCTGCCGGGCATGCAAGGGCTTCCTCAAGGGGTGGCTGACCGGGTCAATGACCGGGAGTTGCTGCGCCTGGAGGCGATCATCAATTCCATGACACGCCAGGAGCGCCGTTTCCCCGCCGTTGTCAACGGGTCTCGCAAGCGGCGTATTGCCAGCGGCTCGGGTACGACGGTTCAGGATGTGAATCGATTGTTGAAGCAGTTTACTCAAATGCAGAAGATGATGAAGCGTTTGAACAAGAAGGGCGCACTGTCTGGCCTCATGCGCGGCATGACCGGTAGGGGTGGAATGCCTCCCGGGATGCCGCTGTAGGAGGGGCGTGGTTGGGCAAGGCCCTTTTACCGGACCAGTGCTCATGTCAATTGGATAAAGAGGTGGCGGGAAAACAGCGATGGTTAAGATTCGACTAGCACGCGCGGGGGCCAAGAAACGGCCCTTCTATCATGTGGTGGTGGCTGATGTGCGCAGCAGCCGGGACGGGCGCTTCATCGAGCGCGTGGGTTTCTATGATCCCATCGGTGATGCCGGGGAAGATGCCGTGCGCATCGATATGGCACGGGTCCATCACTGGCTGTCGACGGGCGCTCAAGCGTCCGAGCGCGTTGCCAGCCTGATCAAGCGCCAGCGCGCGAAAGCACAAGGCGCGGCCGTGGTGCCGGACTGACGGCGGACCGCGCATCCGGGTGAGCGTTGGCTGATGACGGCCCCCCCACAACCGCGCGGGGATGGGCCCGCACCGCGTATCGTGGTGGGCCGTGTCGGAAGTGCACACGGTATCCAGGGTTGGCTGAGGATCCAATCTTATACGCAGCCACAAGAGAACATCCTCGACTATTCCCCCTGGCGATTGAGGATCGCAACCGATTGGCGTTCGGTGGAGGTGGTTGAGGGGCGGCGCCAAGGCAAGGGGCTCGTGGTCAAGCTCGCCGGCTGTGCGGACCGTGAAGCCGCTCATCAGTTGCTGGGCGCAGAGATTTTCGTCGATCGTCAGCAGCTGCCCGAGCCAAACGCCATGGAGTACTACTGGGCTGACCTGATTGGAGTGGTGGTGGTCAACTGCTCGGGCGTTGAGTTGGGTCGGGTTGTCGGGCTCCTCGCGACGGGCGCCAATGATGTATTGCGTACCCAAGGCGATCGAGAGAGGCTTATTCCGTTTTTGCTGAACGATGTCGTGCGCGAGGTCGATTTGCGCAACAGAACGATCCGCGTGGATTGGGAGCCGGATTTTTAAGGTGATGCAGATCGGGGTCATCTCGCTTTTCCCGCACATGTTTGACATGCTGTCCGAGTATGGAGTTACTGCACGGGCCATGCGTCGCGGGCTGGTTCGCTTGCAGCGTTGGAACCCGCGCGATTTCGCCGTCGATCGTCACCGCATGGTTGACGACCGCCCGTTTGGCGGGGGCCCGGGGATGGTTATGGCGGTCGAGCCGCTACGTTCGGCCATTCGCGCCGCAAGAGCGAGCCTGGGCGCCGGTACCGTGGTGATCTATCTGACGCCCCAGGGGCGTGCCCTCGATCATGACAGGGTGACCCTATTCGTCTCCTATGAACGATTGCTTCTGGTGTGCGCGCGCTACGAAGGTGTGGATGAACGATTGCTGCTCTGCGAGATTGATGAGGAATGTTCCATCGGGGATTATGTGCTCACTGGCGGAGAGCTGCCGGCGATGGTTGTCATCGATGCCGTCACGCGGCAGTTGCCTGGCGTTCTTGGGCACCCGGACTCTGCCGTGGAGGATTCTTTCGCCAATGGCCTCCTGGATCATCCCCAGTACACGCGCCCGGTGGAAATCGATGGCCTGAGCGTACCGCACGTGCTTCTGAGCGGCAACCACGATGCCATCCGCCGGTAGCGATTGAAGCAAGCGCTTGGCCGCACCTGGTTGAGACGTCCAGATCTGCTTCATCTCGTGGATTTGACGATTGAGCAGCAGACACTATTGGCGGAGTTTGTCCGTGAGCATGGGCAGTTCACCGGGGCCGGCCACGCAGGCACCGATTGACGGTTATTGAGACATTGAGGAAGGAATAATGAGCAACGTCATCGAGCAACTCGAAGCAGAGCAGATGACCCGGGAGATCCCCCACTTTGGACCGGGCGACACCATTGTTGTGAAGG
>JAGTVB010000363.1 GCA_018224385.1 Gammaproteobacteria bacterium | reverse complement strand
TTGCTCGGCGAGACGCGCCGCGTTCTCCGCTAAAAGCGTCTCCATTTCCGGATCAAGTGGCGCGTTGCCAGGCCGGTAGCGCTCAAGCAGGCGCCGGTAACGACGCGTCTTACGCTCGAAGACGGTCATGAACGCCTCGAATACCGCTGACACCAGAACGCAGCCGAGCTGGTGAGGGGGTAGCGTCGCATCATAGATTAGGACGTTATCGGGCCGGTTGGGCTCGACGATCTCGATTCCCGTGCGCAGCGGGCGGTCGACACCGCTTGTGGTTTGCCCAAACTGCTCGGCGAGACCCGCGAGGAGGCGATCAATAAGGGGGTTATTGGGCGAGCGTTCAACCGCGTTGCGGACCAGGTCAGGATAGGAAAATTTCTGGAAGATGGCGACGAGATCAGCGAATGCCTCGTGGAAAGCGAGCACATCCGGGTTACTCGGTACTAGGAAATGCGGCCGCTGCCCATGGAGCAGGGCGTGGGCGGTCTCGTGAACCACAATGTCATGCGAGAGACAGGTGAAGACCCAACCGCCGGGTTGGTTACGACCCGCCACTCGCCGGCCACTCTGGTAGTAGCCAAGCTGAAGCTCACCCCGGTTGCAATCGAAATAGGCATTCGCTTCGCGGAAGGCGTGGGGGCGGATCCGAAGCCGAACGCGCGTTTGACCCTCTGCACCAACCCCCCACCCGGGATCGCGACCCAAGGCTATGCGGAAGCCGTGCCAGGTCTTCATCGTCACCGCGTAAGCCATCTGTTGGTGAAAGCGGAAATTAGCCAATGACGGCTCGAAGCCTTGACTCAGCAGCGCCACCGGATCATCGAGATCCGCGGGCGCATAAAGCCGGTCTTGGTCGGTGTCATGATCGATGACTTCCACCAGGCAACCCACCGGTCCGGGTATTAGGGGCTCGTAGGGGATCTGCGCCACCGCCACCGCTCCCTGCCCGCGCCGTGCCGCCGGGTCGAGTGCGAACACGCGCAGGGGCCGGAGAATGGGCTCGCCTGGCGCGCGCCGATGTGGCTCGATGCGCGCCGGAGCGAGGCAGGCCGGCGCAATCTCAAACCAGCTCTCGCCCGATCCGGCGCGGTCGCGATGCTCGGTAATGCTCACTGGACGGCGCGCAATGCATCAGCGATAGCCTGAGCGACCCGCACCCAAGGTTCCAATCGGCCGTCAATAGTGGTCCCAAGAGCAGCGGGCTCGCCCCGCGGGCCACCAAAAAGCGGTGCGTTTTCGGCTGAAGGAGCACAATCGAGCATCGGCGTCTGGCGACGGTTTGGGCCGAATGCCTCCACGATACTGCGTTCCAGCTCGCGGTGAGACAGCCGCCGTGCGGCGCTCAGCAAGGGCAGCGTCAGACGGGTGAAATCGCCGCTGCCATTGGTCTCCCAAGCCGATTCGTTCGGTTGGCAGGCAGCGAAGACGACCTGTCGCATCCGGGATCGATCAAGTTCGCCCCGCGCTACTGCACCCCGCGCGAGGCCCGCACGGAACTGCCGGTGCGTTTCTTGCCGAACCGCTGTGGGCGGCAGGAAACGGCGGCGAGAATCACCCCGCGTGGTTCCAAAGGGCGCACCGATGGCAAGCCGAGTATTGGTCCCCGAATGGCAGCAGTCAAAAAAGCAGGTCAGGCTCACGCCTTCCGGAATGGCGCGAAACAGGTCAGCGAAATCGTCGTCGATGATGTAGGCACCCGTTTCATAGTCGATCGGGACAATGGCTTCGTCTTTTCCGTCTTCCTCACCTTCCAGATCGTCAAATTGGGTACCGTGGCCACTGTAATGAAAGACCAAGGCATCGCCAGGGCGACTTGTGTCGATAAGGCTGCCCAGCGCATCAAGGATCTGCTGCCGATTGGCGTCACTCTCGGTGATGACCCGCGGACTGGCGAAGCCAAGGCGCCCTAGGGCCGAGGCCCAGTCTCTGGCATCGGCCACGCAGCCCGCGAGTGGCATGCTGGGGTAACTGTCGATCCCGACGCACAGCGCGAGGCGCCGACCCGTCGGCACGCCAGAGGCGCTGGGGGGCATCGGTACTGCCGGCGTTGGCGCGAGCGGTAAGGGCTTGGCGGGGAGCACGGCTGTGGCCGCTACAAGCCGACTTCGCCAAGGTTCCGGCAGATAGGCGGCCGGTTCCTGGAGGGTTGGTTGGAGCGCCCGTTCGCGACGCGGCCCGGGGAACTCCTGCTTCAAGGGCTCGAAGGTGAGCCCCAAAACCCGCCGCAGAACAGCATTCATAGTCGACGAATCGTCGTCGAAGCCGCCATGGCTGTGCGCCGTCGAGGCCGCTGGACCACTGGTCACCGGCGCGGTCGACGACCAGACGACCGCGCCGCCCTGCGAGGAGGTGTGGCCAACAAGGCCAAACGACGCGTGCAGGTCCCTATCGGCATGAAGCCGCTCCTCAAGACCGAGAATTGGCGTGTTTTCCTCGGGCTCTAAGGCGTGGTCAATGAGATAAAGGAGCGACTTGCGGTAGATCTGAAAGCAGTTGTCTGCACGTTCGAGATCGCGATTCATGGTGAAGATCGTCGTCTGCGCGATGCCTTTGCCCATTTTCGGAAGGAGCTGCGCCTTGAACTCATCGATACGAATCGCCGGTGCCAAGAGGCTTAACGATTGGAAGCGTGATCTCGTCACGCCAAGCGCTTTTGGCAGGAAAAAAGCGTGGAAAATCGAACCGGCGCTGTGCCCGATTGCGTGCAGTTCCACGGGGCGCTCGCTATAGCTCCCGAGAAAGCTGTCCAATGCATTGATCGTGTATCGGGTGCTGCCTTGTGCATCGACGCCACGCACAGCCGAAAGCTTAATGTGTGACCACACGCCAACGCCACCAAAGCGGTGGCAGATCGCCTCGATTAGCTCATCTGTTCCCTCGGCAACTAGATCCCCGAGCCCGCGTCGCAAACCTGGGACCGCGCTGTAAGGCGAAAGCATCTGTGCGAGACTCTCGAGCAGCCCTGTTTCCCAGACAAAGAAAATGGGATAGACATCATTGGCGAGCCACCAGGGGATCTGGTGCTCGGCGATAGCAAGCCCCGTTGCTTCGTCGTTGAGGCCGCCATGGGCATAGAAGGCGAGGCGCAATGGCTGCCCATCAGCTCGTGCCCGGGCGAAGGCAGGAAGGTGTTCCTTGAAAATGCGTTCAACGTCGCTCGGTGTGGTGGCAAAGTCGCCGCTAGGAACAAACCGGCCATTGCGGGAGTTGACCACGTGTCGGCGCAACATCTGCCGCGTGGCGGCATCGAGGCCACCGCGCGCCGCCGCAGACCGCCGTTGCGGCGTGGCCAGGGCGTGAGCGGGCGTCTGCGGACCGTCCTTCAGCTCGGCTTCGGGAGGCTCGTTGACCACCGAGGCCTCAACGATGGCGCGGCGGATCGTCGCCAGCCCTTCGGCGTCGAAAGACACCTCGCCCCGGGCGGCGTCGGGATCCGTCCGCGCTACCCTAGGCCGCCAAGCGTTGACCTCAGCGAGGTAGGTCAATCGGTCGATCGCGGGGCCTGGGCAGTGCCTTGCCGACAGCTCGCTGTGAAACCGAACAGCATCCGTGCTTAACTGAAACTTCTCGCAGAGATAGGCGGTAACCCGCAGGGCTGTTTCCTTCTGGGCCCCGCCAAACGGGTCCCTGCCGCGGCCGAAATCGCCAATCATCTCCACCATGAACGGCCCGTGCGTTCTCGAACCATTGAAGGCGGCAGCACTCACCGGTGGCTGATTCCAGCCGCGTCCGGTCCAAATAAAGCCCTCGGGATCGATGGTCACATGCTGCGCGATGTCGCTCCAGCCGCAGTCATGCGTGTGGTGCCGCCACATGCCCTGGATGGACGCAAGGCCCTGCCACTGAGCGTGATTCGGCCGCCAGGCGTGGTGAATATGCACGGAGGTGACCCGTCGTTTCCAATCGAAGCTATCGACGAGCTTAGCGAAGTCGGTAAAGGTCAGGCGAAAAAATTGCACCATGGCACTTTCTCCTCTTCCGGTTTCCTGACGCCAGCCGCACGCTCGTTCTTCTTCTACTACTTATTGAAAGAGAATATATCAGAGGCTCGGGTTAGGCTCTGTGAATATTCACCTCGCGTCGTGACTCTCTGCTAAGCAGAACAGGCTTCGTGTTCGCCGTGCCGGCAGCGTTGGCAGGGAAACTGAACGTTCATCCGAGCGGCCCTTTCTATGAGCAATGACTGCGGCGAGGACTTCCTCCCAAACCTGGGTAAGAGAGCTGTCAACTTGATCACCGGAGAGGCTTCCCAGGCATCATCGGAGGACGAAATGGCACTCGAAACCATCCATCATACGCTGGCGGCCGCTACCCGGCAGAGATCATCAGTCACGCAGCCCTGTCTGCCAGCACGTCCGCGGGCACTGGGTAAATAGCTCATGTGGGGGCCGTTCGGCCTTTCCTTGTACAGGTAAAGGGTTGCACACCTTGCGCTGGGTAGTCGGCTCGGCACTCGCCGTCGCGAAAATCTCTGGCACCGGTGCACCGACGGATCTTCCCCTAGAGAATTCCGATAACTTCTTGATCTGTCAATGAAATGCTTCATGTTGCATCATTTACGTAGGCATGTATAAGTAGTTTTGTAGTTGATATATGCGGAGTCTTATGACGTTATCAGCGCATGTATGTGGCCTTTGTCCCCAATCGAAAATCACCGCCTGCCATCTTGCTGCGCGAGTCCTATCGCGAAGGCAGTAAAGTCCGCACCCGAACTCTGGCCAACCCTGACCCACCGGAAACCCGAGCGCGTTGAAGCCCTGCAACGGGCCCTCAAAGGGGAATTTGATGGTCTCGGCGGGGATCCCACCAGTGGCGAGATTTTCGCCGTGCTGTTTGCACTGAAACACTTGGCTGATCAGGTCGGCCTGGGTCGGATTCTCAGGGGCAGCGGACAGGGTCGATTGGCGCTGTTGTTGGTGTTTTCCCGTATTGCCCATGGCGGCTCACGCTTATCCGC
>JAGTVB010000362.1 GCA_018224385.1 Gammaproteobacteria bacterium | reverse complement strand
TCGCCAGCGTGAGCTCGGGTACCCACACACCCGTTCGAGTCATCGTCCTGTGTGGAGTCATCATCGCGACGATAGCCGGCCTGGTACCGCTCGGTGACCTCGCTGGATTGGTGAACATCGGCACCCTCGCCGCCTTTGTCATGGTCTGCCTGGGTGTCATTATCTTACGCAAGCGGCACCCCGACATGCCCCGGCCCTTTAGAGTACCCTTCGGTCCACTGATCCCCCTGCTCGGGGTGTTGTCTTGCGGGATGCTGATGGCTTTTCTCCCGCTTCTCACCTGGCTTCGTTTCCTTGCTTGGTCGAGCGTGGGCATCGTGATCTACTTCGCCTATTCCGTACGCCATAGCAAACTGGCGCCGAAATCACCTTGAGCCAGAGGCGTAAGGTCGTCACCTTCGGTGGCAACGATAAGGCGTGGGGCGTCACTGCTACCCTAGCGATTGAGAGTGTAGCGCGCGAGCCCCTACATGATACAGTCCATCGCAAAAAGGGGTTCCATCGGGCTCCTTCAGGCGGTCTTTAGCGTCTTCACTTAATTTTAATAGGGAGTTGTCCTGACACGGAGTAGATGGTTTTCCTGCAGTCGATCATG
The DNA here is from genome assembly GCA_018224385.1 of Gammaproteobacteria bacterium. GTDB lineage: Bacteria > Pseudomonadota > Gammaproteobacteria > HK1 > HK1 > JAGTVB01. The sequence continues at coordinate 7,624 of JAGTVB010000362.1, read as the reverse complement.
CTGTGCGTGGTTGAGGGGCTCACAGAGTTCTTGCCGGTATCCTCTACTGGCCACCTCATTATCGTCGGCGATGCCTTCGGATTCACCGGCGAAAAGGGCAACACCTTTCAGATCTTCATCCAGCTTGGCACCATCGAGGGCGTGATGGGGTATTACCGACATAAAGTGACACGTTTATTATTCGGACTCCACCGTGCCCCCAACAGTGCTTCTTTTTGAACCTTCTCATCGCTTTCCTGCCGGCGGCAATAGTTGGTGTGTTCGCTCACCAACACATCAAAGCCGACCTGTCCAGGCCCGTCAGTGTAGCCGCTGCGCTGCTCACGGGCGGCTTCGCCATCCTGCTCATTGAGTGGTGGCCGCGACCGGAACGTGTGACAGACCTGGATCAGGTGACGCCTCGTGATGCATTCAAGGTCGGCGTAGCGCAGATGGTATCGCTCGTTCCAGGGATATCTCGTGCCGGCGCCACGATTATGGGCAGCTTGGTCAAGGGACTGTCGCGCACTGCGGCAACCGAGTTCTCGTTCTTTCTCGCCATGCCGACCATGTTGGCCGCCACACTCTACGATCTTTCCACGAACCTGCACCTGCTCGACGCGGGGGCGACGCTGGAACGTTCGCTATCGGCTTAGTGACGGCCTTTCTGACGGCTCTTGGGGTCGTAAAAACCCTCTTTGTATACGTTTCGCGCCATCGCTTCATGCCCTTTTCATCGGACTCGGGTCTCGGCTCGATAGAGCTGCATGCCTCCAATGCCAAGCAACGGTAACACGGCCACCGCCAATACAATGGCCCCCATGCCGCCCAGGAATTGTAGCTGCTGACGGTAGTAGACAATAGAGCACGGTAGCCCATCCAAACCCACGATGGTGGTCGCCCCGGTGGTGGTAAAGGCGGACACCGCTTCGAAGACCAGCTCGGTATAACCGAGGTGAGGGCCGATTACGAACGGCATCGCGCTGAGAAGTCCGAGCACGATCCAGAACAAGGCCGCGATGATGAAGCCATCCCGAGCCCGCAATTCCACACGCCTATGGCGCAGCGGAAGCCAAAGCAACAGACCGAGCCCCAGTGTGATCACAAAGGTCAGCAAAAAGCTGACACTTTCTCCATCTCGGTACCACCACGATACGGCGAAGGGGATCAGCATGGCCACGCTAAAGAGAACCAGGAGCACTCCAAAAACGCGCCCGATAGGCCACAGCCCTGTGCCGGAAGCGAGACAACGCGGCACCGGGCTCGAGACAGGCACTGTGGTTCGCGAAAGCGGCATCGGGCACGAAACGGAGTCTAGGCCTCTAGAGTAAATTGGCGCAGGACGCGTCCCTCAGGGCGTGATAAGGGATCCTCCGGAAATAACTTGAGCACGTTTGGGATTTCTACCCTGAAAGCTCCCAAGTGTTCCAAGAGACTGTGTACTATTTATTTGGGGACGGGCCCTAAGTCGATCGGCCGGAGCAATCTCCGAGTCCCCGAAGGACTGTGTTACCGACTTGCAGAACCAATGCTGAATAGAATCAATGGGATGGTGCGTCGTCTAGAAAAACCTATGAGAAATAAGACCGACGCGGCGATGACAATCTTTTACATCCGGTGATGAATCCGTGACCTTCTCTAACGATTACCGGGCGTATCATTTGCCATCAATGAAGGCTGCGGCAGGGACACGCCCCGCGGGCAAGAGCTCGGACCCGCCTAGCGCAAGCACACCATTTTCACAACGGCTTCTAAACGTGCGAGTCATCGGATGGACCTTTTTAGGCGCCAAACAAACATCGATTTCATTGGGCGGCGTCGGCTGGCGTACATGCTGTCGTTGTTGCTGCTGATTCTCTCGTTCGTGTCGCTGGCAACGCGGGGGTTAAACCTTGGCATCGATTTTACCGGTGGCACACTGGTCGAAATTGCCTATCCTCAACCTGTAGAAACAATCAATATCCAGGGCATCCTCGCCAAGGCGGATTTCGAAGGCGCCATAATCCAGCACTACGGGAGTAGCCACGATGTGCTCGTACGAATACCGCCGCAGCCGACCGGCAACAAAGCGGACCTTGAACAGAAGGTCATGGCTACCCTTCGCGAATCGGGAGAGTCCTCGCCGGAACTTCGTCGAGTGGAGTATGTTGGTCCCCAGGTAGGCAAAGAACTGGTGGAGGACGGGGGACTGGCTATACTGCTCGCACTGGGTGCCATCGTTGTTTACATTTGGTTGCGATTCGAGCGCCGCTTTGCCCTTGGCGCCTTGGCTGCCACTTTACACGATCCCATCGTCACCCTTGGATACTTCTCCCTATTCGGAACGGAATTTGATATGCCGACGCTTGCAGCAATACTCGCGGTGATCGGCTATTCCGTTAACGACACCATCGTCGTGTTTGACCGGATCCGTGACAACTCCCGCAAAATGCGCAAAGCTACACCCATCGGTGTCGTCAATACATCCATTAACCAGACCTTATCGCGGACGATTAACACCTCCGGTACGACGTTACTGGTTATAATTGCACTATTTGTCTTCGGCGGGCCCTTGCTAAATGGTTTTTCCCTTGCCTTGTTGATTGGAATCATCGTGGGCACCTATTCTTCGGTTTACGTCGCAAGCGCAGCAGCTCTCGACCTCGGCCTCAGTCGCGCCGATCTGCTGACGGTTGACAAGGATAGTGTGGAACACGATCACCGCCCTTAGAACCCCTTCAAGGGGTGAGCTTGTTTATCGATTAAGGGACAACAGAACCGAAGGCGCAAGCCAAGAGCAGCGCAACTCTGAACAATTGATGACAAACTTGCACTCACAGTCGTCTGATACGATTCACGCCGTAGGGTGCAAAGCCAGAATAATCGTGACGGCGATGGATATCATTCGCATATCGGCAAGTTTTCTCAGGTTGCTTTTCACTTATCAGTTAAGGCTTCGCCCCGAAGCCATCGAGGAAAGGTCAAATGAAGGAATCGGCCTCTCTTGTGTTCGCGGAAATTTCTCCCGTCGAGGGCGACGGTTGTTTCAAGCTCGTCGAAGTTACGGGTGAAACATTGCCGGTCAGTCTTTTCGAGTCAGACGTATTTCACATCGCAACTCGCGAGGATAATGCACCCCGAGTGATCGTGATCGGTAGACCCAATCGAAAGCATACGACCGGATACCTCAATATCCCCATCGGAAAAAACGTACGAGAACGTTTGGACAAACATATCGTCGGTTCCTTGGCAATGGGGGTGAGCGGCCTGCTTGAATGGGCACTCGAGGAGTTGGACCGCAAGCATATCTCGCTTGAAATACGCGCACTACCGTAAAGGAAGCCCTGCGCTCAGCGGCTTGGCCTGCGACGCGGACAAAAATGAGCAGTATTGAGCATCGTGTTTTGACACCTACCTTCGTCCGCGCCTTGATCTCGTCGGCACCGGCACGTAAAACAGATTAATGCGATGGAGCGGCGGTGACGCGTTAACTAGCCCGACGCCGCAGCAAAGGCTGCCGAGCGCCTCTAAACGGCTACCGTTGCTGCTCGTGGGGGCGCTGCTGCTTGCCATTATTGCGGTCTCAGGATTTACCATTGCGCTGTTGCAAGGGCAGCGTGCCGTGCTGGAGGAAGCGGTTCGCAAGTCCGAAATCGAGCCGGTAATCCTTCTTGCCAATCGCATCGAGCAAACCGTCTTGGGGGATGTCCGGGCAGCGTTCAGGGTCCTCAAAAATGTGCCGATTAGCGACGCCTACCTGTCAGGGCGCCTGCGCTGGATGCATCAACAATTCCCCGAAGTCGAGCGGGTGCTATTTTTGAACGAAAACCTGCAACCATTGGAAAACCAACCTCCCTTTGAAAGGGGCAAAGGGGCGCTCACGATCTATCCTTGGTTGCTACAGCAGTTGCGAATGGAGCACTCCCGGAGCAGTTTTTCGCCCCACAGAATTCATAGTTTGGTGGAGACGACCGGCGGACGCTCTACGTTGTTGGTTTGGCAGCCAATCGATGACGCGGATGAGCGAAAAGGCTGGCTGGCGATCAGTTTTGATCTCGCGCAGATACAGCGTGAGCACATCGCGCCTTTGCTGAATTATTTCCGGCGGAGCCAATCAGGCAAGATCCGTCTACAAGATGCTGAGTCTACATGGGTAGAAGGCGCGGTGAATTGGCCGGTCGGCCGCATCCTGCCAGGCTGGCAACTGATTTTCGAAAGTGATCCGCAGGTAACTCGCGAACGTCTTCGTCAAATGCGCCTGGTTACGTCGGGCATAGCCGGCGCAGTCCTCCTTGCCATGCTGCTCGCAACATTCGTCGTGTGGCGGGAAATTCACCGGGAGCGGACACTCCTCGAACTACGGAACCGCTTCATCGCTAACGTTTCTCACGAGCTCAAATCGCCGCTCACCCTGATTCGGATGTATACAGAAACGCTTTACCTCGGCCGCTTAAGCGACGAGCAGCGCCAGCAACAGTATTACCGGACCATCCTAAGGGAATCGGAACGTTTGACCCACATGGTAGACAACATATTGGATTTTGCCCGCGTTAGCAAAGGCGTGCCCACGTATCATCTGACAGCGACAGACATAGGTCGAACCGTCGCACAAGTCCTCCACGACTATCAGCCGCACGTAAGCGAAAACGGTCTCCAGCTAACACTCCAGTTGCAGCCAGACCTACCGCCAGTACTGCATGATTCCCACGGAGTAACGCAGATTTTGTTGAATCTAATTGACAACGCCATCAAGCACGGAGGGGATGGAAAGGTAGTCGTGGTAAACCTGGAGCGACACGACAATCAAGTCCAGCTTAAGGTTAGGGATCGGGGAGCAAGGCATTGCTGCGGAACTACTTACAAAAACAAAAAAACCGACCCTAGAGACAATGCTAACCACTCGAATTGGGGAGGCATGGGATTTGGGCTAGCCCTCGTAAGGCAGATTGCCGACGCACACCATGCCACCTTCTCCCTGAGCAGTAAGCCGGGTCAACCGGGCACAGAAGCGACCGTATCGTTTCCAATAGGAGACGCCGTCGTATGAATGGCACCGCCTACACTGTTCTGGTCGTTGAAGACGATCCCGACATGCGCCTAGGTCTGCGCGATAATCTCGAGCTCGAGGGATATCACGTTCTGACGGCGGAAAGCGTGCGCGAAGGATTGAATGCAGGGACTTCGCGAAATGCGGATCTCATTGTCTTGGATCTGATGCTTCCAGATGGGGACGGAACGATCCTATGCAGACAGCTGCGCCTGCAAGGCTTCCGGAAACCGATCATTATGCTAACGGCGCGCGGCGAGGAAATGGATAAGGTGCTAGGACTGGAAGTAGGATCGGATGACTATGTGGTGAAACCGTTTAGCTTGCGAGAGCTGCTAGCGCGCATTCGCGCACACCTACGACGCAGCGTGAGTCAAAGCGAAGCCAGCCCGGTCCCCGTGGGTTTGGTATTGGCCGATTTCGAACGTCATTTACTTACTCGCGCCGGTCAATTGCTGGAGGTCAGTGCAAAGGAAATTGAGCTGCTGCGCTATTTCGTGGCCCATCGGGGGGAAACTCTCACCCGCGACAGACTGCTCGCTGAAGTGTGGGGCCGTTCCTGGGCCATTACCACGCGTACCGTAGATAATTTCGTCGTGCGCCTACGCAAGCACATCGAGCTTGAGCCTGCGCAGCCACGCTACCTGATTACAGTTCACGGTAGGGGCTATAAGCTCTTGAGGCAGTAATGAACTTCCGATCGGCGTTCAAACGAAAGCGAGTTCTATAGGGTTTGTTGTTCCTTGACTAACTGATCCCGCCGTATCCCGGAGGCCAAATAATAAGCGTTGCGCCTTCGCTAGCAGCATTAGAGCCAATGTTTCCGCCGAAAGTAAACCAACATGCCGCTCACAGTGCCGAGCATGACTCCGATGGCTAGGGGGTAACCCCAGGTCCAGCTTATCTCGGGCATAACCCGGAAATTCATGCCGTAGATGCTTGCAATGAGCGTGGGAGGCATAAAGGCGGTGGCGATCACAGTCAAGACTTTTATGATCTCGTTCAGCCGGTGCGTCGTGCCCAGCAAGTGGATATCGAGCGTGTACGCAAGCATCTCATGAAAAGCTTCGATCGTTTCGATCATATGAAGCACATGATCGTAGACGTCGCGCAGATAGATCCGGGTTCCTTCTTGGATGAGTGCCCCACCTTCACGCTCAAGGCCGCCAATAACCTCCCGCAACGGCCAGACAAATCGGCGTACCAGCATTATCTCTCGCCGCAGGTGATACAATACTTGCTGCGAACGGCCGCTTGGCCGCCGCATAATTCTGTCCTGTAAAGTTTCAATGTGCTCGCCAAACCGTTCGAGCACGCCAAAGTATCCATCGACTACGGCATCAACCAGTCTGTAGGCAAGGTAATCTGCCCCAAGCTCGCGGATACGACCATGCTTATTGAGAAGTTGCTGACGTACTGGCTCAAAGAGGCTCGGTTCGTTCTCCTCAAAAGACAGTACAAAGTCCCGCCCGAGGACGATGCTCACCTGTTCCCGCACCAGTCTCTGACCGTCGCTGCCGTATTGCAGCGCCTTGATTACAAGGTAGGTATAATCCTCGTAGTCCTCGCGCTTTGGCCTTTGGTCGGTGTTCAAGATGTCTTCGAGCACCAGCGGATGCAGGCCAAAGTACTCACCAACCGCAGCCAGCACCGCGATATCATGCACGCCAGTGACGTGTATCCAGGTAATACCACCTGTTCGACGCAGTCCTCGCCATTTTTCGACAGAAGGCTCGGATTCCTCAAGATGCTGCGCATTGTATTGCAGCAATCGAATGCGCGCAGTCTCGCGCTTGCGCTCACCAATGTGGACCAAGGTTCCGGGTGGAAGCCCAGCCTTGTGCGATCGCCTGCTCGTCGTTTGCTTCATGGAGTCTCTATGCAGTCAAGGCGTGCAAATCCGAGGCCTTAGCGTGCGGCGAAATGTACTCTTTAGAAATGCCTCGCGTTATTCTCATAATAGCCGGTCCGACAACTCGAGCGCATCAAGCTCGGCCTGTGAGTGCATTTCGGGGAGCAGCGCCAAGGCAATGTAGGCGGCCGGTGTCATCGACACAAAAGGGGTTTGCTCCGTTGCCGTAACCGGTGCGCCGCCCCCTGTTGAGATTATGCCTGCTGCGCCCAAGAAAACTTATCCTGTGGAAAAGAACAAAAGAAGCGCCCATGACCCGAATGCTTTCATGAAAGCGCCTACCACACCAAGGCCGAGCGCGGCCCCGATGCCATAGAAAAAAGCAACGTTTGGGTCACATCCAAAACCTGCGTCGGCAACGCCTGGCATTGACATGGGCAATACATAAGGGGCCTCATCCAAATACTGGCAAGTGTTTTGCCTTTCGCTGTCGCGAGGGCAGTTAATGCCCCGTGGGGGCCTCATAACGAGGTATTTGGGAGACTGATATCCTATGGGATGGGACGCCGGACTTACGCTTGCCGTCGTAGGATGCGTCATTGGACTGTTAATTTTCACACGGATCGCATCGGATGTTGTGATGATCGCCGGCGTGACCGTGCTGATGCTTGCGGGTGTTTTAAGCAGAGACCAGGCCCTTTCCGGATTAGCCAACGAGGGCATGGTCACCGTGGGCGTCCTCTATATCGTGGTGGCGGGCCTGGAAT